>JAJEFC010000245.1 GCA_022820675.1 Vicinamibacteria bacterium
CCGTTCCGGCCGGCCCTCGACGTGCCCGCCGACGCCGCGGAGCTGCACGAGATCGACATCCGGCCCGTCGCCGAGCAGACGGCGTCGGCGCGGGCGCGCGCACAGGTCCTCGATGCGCGCGAAGCCGACCGCGAGCGCCTCCGAAGCGCGATCGAGGACGCGCGGCAGGCCCGTTCCGCCCTGACGCGCCGCCGCACCGAGGAGGTCGACGCTCCCCTCGAGCGCCTGGTCCGCACCCTCCATCGCTGCCGCGACGTCCTCGTCGACTCGGCCGGCCGGCTCGCCCTCGACCTCGACGTCCCCGCCGCCGTCGCCACCCGCGAGGCCGGCGCCATGGCGTCGTACGTCGTCGCGCTTCAGGCGAAGGCATCGGCGCTGTCGCAGGCCGCCGGCGAGCATGCCCGCGCCGCCGCCGAACGCGCCGACGCGGCCCGCGCCGAGCTGACCCGCATCGGCAGGCGGCTCGATGCGCTCCCTTCATCCGCGCCGTCGCCGCCCGACCCGTCCGACGTGGCCCTCGCCGACCTCGAGCCCATGGACGCCGCCGACCTCGAGGCCATGGACGCCGCCGACCTCGAGGCCGTCGTCGCCGCCGTCCGCGCGAAGGCCGAGGACGCCCGCTTCGCGCAGCGGCGCGCCGGCGAGGCGGCCGACGACTTCGCCGCCATCGTCGACGACGTCCAGGAGCTGCGCGCCCTCCTCCAGGAAGTCGAGAGCCGCGCCCTCGCCCTCGCCGACCTCGAGGACGCCCTGAAGCCCGGCGCGTTCCTGAAGTGGCTCACCCATCGGCGCTCCCACCGCCTCCTCGTCCACGCCTCGCGGATGCTCGGCGAGATGAGCGGCGGCCGGTACGCCTTCGTCGACCCCGGCGAGGCCGACGAGCAGTGGCAGGTCCTCGACCGCGACTCCGGCCGCCCACGCTCCCCCGCCAGCCTCTCCGGCGGCGAGCAGTTCATCGCATCGCTGTCCCTCGCCCTCGGCATGGTCGAGATGATGGCGCGCAGCGGCGGCCGGCTCGAGTCGCTCTTCCTCGACGAGGGCTTCGGCTCGCTCGACCGCAACAACCTCGACGCCGCCGTCCAGGCCCTCGGCGCCGTCGCCGCGGGTGGCCGCATGGTCGGCGTCATCTCCCACGTCCGCGCCGTGGCCGAGCAGATCGAGCACGTCCTCGCCGTGACCCGCGGCGCCACCGGCAGCCGCGCCGAGTGGCTCACGAGCGGTCAGCGGCGGCGGCTGTCCGAGTCGGATACCGGCATGGAGGCGGCGTCGGCGCTGGCGGGGCTGCTGGACTAGCGCGGACACGGGCGGCGTCTCGCGGAAGACGCTTCCGGGGCGATGTACAATGCGAGAGGGCAGGAATGTACGGAGACTCGACGTGATCAGCGGAGAAGCTCGGGAGAAGGTGGCCGACATCGTCAGGAAGATGCTGACCGAACGCTTCAGCGGCATCGCGTTCGGACCCATCCGGGTCGTCCCGGCCATCGACGAGTTCGGCGACGGTGACGGCGAAGAGTACCTCCGCATCCTGGTCGTCTTCGACGGCGACCAGAAAGCGCTGGACGCCCGCTGGACGTCCACCCTGATTCGACGCATTCGTCCGAAGCTGTTCGATGCCGGCGTGGAGGAGTTTCCCAGCTTTTCGTTCATCAGCAAATCCGACTGGCCGCGGATCGAGCGGAGCCTGCCGGCGTGAACCCGCTCGACTTCCTCGAGACTGCCCACGACCTCGCGACATCCTCGACGAGGCGGCCTCGTCAGACCAACCTCCGCCGCGCGGTCAGCACGACCTACTACGCGCTGTTCCACTGCCTGGCCAAGTGCTGCGCGGACATGGTCGTCGGCGGCGCCGGCTCGGACCGCAGTCGGCCGGCCTGGCGTCAGACTTACCGCGCGCTCGGGCACGGAACCGCCCGGAGGCGCTGCGAGCGCCGGAAGAACATCCGGCAGTTTCCAGCCGAAATCGAGGACCTCGCGAACGTGTTCGTCGACATGCAGAAGAAGCGACACGGCGCCGACTACGACCCCGACTTGGTCCTTTTCAAACCTGAGGTACTCCAGGACATCGACGAAGCCGAGACCGTCATCTGCGGGTTCCCGATGGCCCCGCGCAAGGACCGGCGAGCCTTCGCCGTGTATGTTCTGTTGGACATCCGGTCCTGAGGGCCGGGACGAAGCCCGCCGCACGTGGCGGCCGTGACGACGGGAGACAAGCCGATGCGCGTCATGGTGCTGGTCAAGGCGACGAAGGAGAGCGAGGCGGGCGTCATGCCCTCGACCGAGCTCATCGAGGCGATGGGCCGGTTCAACGAGGAGCTGGCCGACGCCGGGATCCTCTTGGCCGGCGAGGGCCTCCAGCCGTCCGCGAAGGGCAGGCGCGTGGCGTTCGACGGCCCCGGACGAACCGTCACCGACGGGCCGTTCGACGCGACCGGCGAGCTCGTCGCCGGCTTCTGGCTCTGGCGGGTCCGCGACATGGACGAGGCGGTGGCGTGGGTGAAGCGCTGCCCCAACCCGATGCCCGGCCCCAGCGAGATCGAGATCCGGCCGGTGTTCGAGGCGCCCGACTTCGGCGACGCGATGACGCCGGAGGTCACCGAGCAGGAGGCCCGGCTCCGAGACGACCTGGCCCGGCGGTAGGCGCCGCCCCGCTCAGCGCACCGGGAACGTCAAGCCTGCGGATCGATTTCTCCCGCCTGCTCGAGGACGGCCCGGACAACCGCCCGCGACAGTCTGAAGTCGCTCTTCTTCAGCCGATCGAGAAACGGTCGAACGGCGTCGACGAGATTCGCGTTCCTCGCCGCGAGCAGCACGCCGGCCAACCCGGTGACGTCGAGACCCTGCGCACGGGCGTGCGCTCTTCCCAGCGATTCGTCCATCAGCACGAGACAAGGCCCGTCGTGCGCGATCGCGAGAGCCAGCGTGGTCGCCTCGCCGGCATCGAGGTCTGGAAACTCCGTCGCGTCGGCAGGCTCTTGTTCGACCCTGACCCACCCCTCTCGAATCGCCCTGGCCAATTCCGGCGCACCCGGCCGGTCCCCGCCGGCCAGGACTTCGTCACGGACCCCGGCCGTGACGGCGATCCGCCCGAAGAGACCCCGAAGAAGATCGAAGGCGCCAGCCGTTGCGAGCCCGATCAACGGACTCGCGTCGGCTACGACGAGCCGTTCCGCCATTCGTCGACGGCCTCGGCGTCCTCGCGAACGGTGGCCGCGGTCCCTCTGACCACGGGTATCCCGAGCCGCGACACGTAACGGATGAACTCGCCGATGCCGAGCCCGGAGAACCTCGCAGCCTGTCCGAGCGACAGGCTCTCCTCGCGATACAGCGCGGTGGCGAGCGCCCGCCGTATTCCCGGCGACGAGAGCAGGGACTCGTCATCGAGATGCACCAGCAGAGCTTCCGGCCGGTGCCGGTTCAGCACCATGACGGGATGCTCACGCGCCTCGCGAAGCGCCGCCGACGGGTTGTTCTTCAATTCGCGGACACTGACGGCCTTCATTTTGCCCCCCGTAAAGAAGGAACATAGCGTGGGAACAACCGGAAACGCAAATGGCGAACGTTGACACGAGCCCGGGCCGACATCCATACTTGACTTCATCGACATCACTTCATTGAAGGCCCTTCATGGCGCAGTTGACGGTTCGCAACGTGAACGAGCAGGTGGTTCGCGCCCTCAAGCAGAGGGCGGCCACGCACGGAAGGTCGGCCGAGGCCGAGCACCGCGAGCTGCTGCGGAACGCGCTCCTGCCCGGCCAGGAGAGCTTCGCCGCCCGGGCGAGGGCGCTGCGGGAGCGCCTGCGTTCCTCCGTCGACAGCAGCGTCGTGATACGTGCGGACAGGGACCGGGACGCCAGGTCATGACGGGCTGCGTCGTCGATGCGAGCGTCGTCGTGAAGTGGCTGGTGACCGAGGAATGGTCGGACGAGTCGTCGAGACTGCTCGACGCCGGACCGACGCTGATTGCGCCCGAGCTGGTCTTCGCCGAGGCGTCCAACGCCCTGTGGGCCATGCACCGGCGCGGCGACCTCACCCGGGACGACCTGACGGACGCCACCGACCTGCTGAAGTCGGCGCCGATCTCGGTTCCCGTCTCCATGCGCCGCCTGGCCGCCGGCGCGGTGCGGCTGGCCGTCGACCTGGGCCATCCCGCCTACGACTGCTACTACTTGGCGCTCGCGATGCAGGAGCAGTACCCGGTCGTCACCGCGGATACCCGTTTCCACGACCGCGTGCGCGAGCATCCGTACCTCTCCGACCACGTCGTGCACGTGGCGCGCACCTGACGACCGGACGAGCCGCGGACGAGGCGCAATAAAGGCTTGCAACCGGCGCCCCGCGGACCTACCATGCACTGCTGAGAGGATGCCCATGAATACGACCGTACCGCGCGTTCTGATTCCGTTGGCCGTCGTCGCGGTGGCGTTCGGCGGCTCCCTGGCCGCCGCCCAGGAGCCCGCGCACGACCTGGAGTACAACCGCGACGTCCGGCCGGTGCTGGCCCGGGCGTGCATCGCCTGTCACGGCCCGAGCGAGGGCACGCGGCAGGCCGACCTGCGGCTCGACACCGAGGCGTTCATCGACCGGGTCGTCGTGCCCGGCGACGCCGAGGCGAGCCCGCTGTTCCAGCGGCTGACCACCGGCGACCAGGTGATGAAGATGCCGCCGGTCTCGTCCGGACGGTCGCTGACCGACGACCAGATCGACCTCGTGCGCCGGTGGATCGACGGCGGCGCCGCCTACGGCGGCGAGCTGGCCGAGGCCGACGCGCCGGCCCTGCCCGAGCGCATCGTCGACTTCGCCCGCGAGGTCCGGCCCATCCTGTCGCAGAACTGCTTCACGTGCCACGGCCCCGACGAGGCGGGCCGCCAGCGCGGCCTGCGGCTTGACGTCGCCGAGGGGCCGTTCGCCGACCGCGGCCAGTTCGGCGGGCCGGTCATCGTCCGCGGCAACGCCGACGAGAGCCTGCTCATCCACCGGGTGGGCGCCGACGACGCGCGGGTGCGCATGCCCTACCGGCTGGGCCTGAACACCCCGGTCATGCCCGGCACCGACGAGGACGCGCTGAGCGCGGACGAGATCGAGACCCTGCGCCTCTGGATCGACCAGGGGGCCGAGTGGCAGTCCCACTGGGCGTTCACCCCGCCCGAGCGGCCGGCCGTGCCCCCGGTGGCCGACGCCGAGTGGCCGCGCAACCCCATCGACAACTTCGTGCTCGCGGGCCTCGAGGCCGACGGGCTGGGGCCGGCCGACGAGGCCGACCGGGTGACGCTGCTGCGCCGGGCGAGCCTCGACATCACGGGCCTGCCGCCCCTCGAGTCCGACCTGGCCGCGTTCCTGAACGACGACTCGCCCGACGCCTACGAGAACGCCGTCGACCGGCTGCTCGGCTCGACCGGCTACGGCGAGCGGATGGCCGTCGAGTGGCTCAACGCGGCCCGCTACGCCGACTCGAGCGGCTACCAGACCGACGCCGAGCGGTCCATGTGGCGCTACCGCGACTGGGTCATCGACGCGTTCAACGCGAACATGCCGTTCGACCAGTTCACCATCGACCAGCTCGCGGGCGACCTCATGCCCGAGGCGACCCTTGACCAGCGCATCGCCACCGCCTTCAACCGCAACCACAGCCAGAACGGCGAGGGCGGCATCATCCCCGAGGAGTTCCTCGTCGAGAACGTGGTCGACCGGGTGTCGACGACGGGCACGGTGTGGATGGGGCTGACCCTGGGGTGCGCCCGCTGCCACGACCACAAGTTCGACCCCGTCTCGCAGAAGGAGTTCTACGAGGTCTTCGCCTACTTCAACAACGTGCCCGAGCGGGGCAAGGCGTTCAAGTACGGCAACTCGCCGCCCATGATCACCGCCCCCACCGACAATCAGTTCGCCGAGCTGGGCTGGCTCGACCTCGAGATCGACGAGGCGCGCGACACCTTCGCCGAGCTCGAGGACGGGGCGGCCGAGGCCCGGCGCGCGTGGGAGGCCTCGCTCGCCGACGCGGGCCGCGTCGACTGGGTGCTGCGCGACAAGCTGCTCGTGCACTACCCCCTCGACGGCGACTTCTCGGGCATCTACACGTCGGAGCCGGTCTACGTCTCGCCGAACGTGACGGCGGGGCTGCGCGGCGGCGGGGAGCCCGAGCTCGTCGAGTTCCCGGTGAGCGTCAAGCTCGTCGACGGCTCGCCCCGCTTCGTGCCGGGCCGCGTCGGCGAGGCGCACGGCTTCGACGGCGAGCGGTTCATCGACGCCGGCGACATCGCCAACTTCACCTACGACGACCCGTTCACGCTGTCGGCGTGGGTCCACTCCACCGCCCCCGACGGGGTCATCGTCTCGCGCGCCCTCGCCGACGACCAGGGCGAGCGCGGCTGGGGGCTGTACCTCATCGACGGCAAGGTGCGCATCAACCTGTCGCAGCGCTGGGCCGACGACGGGGTGCGGGTCGAGACGGTCGACGACCTGCCCCTGAACGAGTGGAAGCACGTGACGGTCACCTACACCGGCAAGCGGGTGCCCGACAGCTTCCGCATCTACGTCGACGGCGAGGAGCAGGAGACGGTGGGCCTGCTCGACGGCATCAACAACCCCATGCGGGTGCGCGACGAGCCGTTGCGCATCGGGGCGAGCGGACCGCCGCCGGAGGGCTCGGGCGGCACCGACTCGCGGCCGCGGTTCCGGGGCTGGATCGACGACGTCCGCATCTACCACCAGGCCCTGACGCCCGAGCAGGCGGCGGTGGTGGCGACGGCCGAGAACCTGCCCGACATCGCGCGCATCGCCCCCGCCGACCGGACCCCGGGGCAGGCCGCCAAGATCCGCCTCGCCTACCTCGACCAGTACGCCTCCGCCGAGGTGCAGGACGCGTGGCGCCACCTCAACGACCTCGAGGACCGGCGGGCGGACATGTGGGAGAGCTTCCCCACCGTCATGGTCATGGACGAGATGCACCCGCCGCGCGAGACGTTCCGGCTCATCCGCGGCGCCTACGACGTGCCCGGCGAGCGGGTGACGCCCAACGTGCCGGCCATCCTGCCGCCGCTGCCCGACGGGGCCGAGGCCAACCGGCTCGGGTTCGCGCGCTGGCTCGTCCAGCCCGACCACCCGCTCACCGCGCGGGTCACCGTGAACCGGTTCTGGCAGATGCTCTTCGGCACCGGCATCGTCAAGACGAGCGAGAACTTCGGCCTGCAGGGCGACTTCCCCAGCCACCCCGAGCTGCTCGACTGGCTCGCCACCGAGTTCGTCGACTCGGGCTGGGACGTCAAGGATCTCATGCGCACCATCGTGACCAGCGCCACCTACCGGCAGGAATCGGCCATGACGCCGGAGGCCTACGAGGCCGACCCCGAGAACCGGCGGCTGGCGCGGGGGCCGCGCATGCGGCTGCCGGCCCAGTTCATCCGCGACCAGGCCCTGGCCGTGTCCGGGCTCCTCGTGCCCGGCATCGGCGGGCCGTCGGTCAAGCCCTACCAGCCCGAGGGCCTGTGGGAGGCGGGGGCCAGCCAGACCTACGTCCAGTCGGAGGGCGACGACCTCTACCGGCGCAGCCTCTACACCTACTGGAAGCGCACCCTCGCCCCGCCGTCGATGCTCGCGTTCGACTCGCCGACGCGCGAGACGTGCATCGTGCGCACCGACCGCACCAACACGCCGCTCCAGGCCCTCAACCTGATGAACGACGTGACCTACGTCGAGGCGGCGCGGCACCTCGCCCAGCGCATGATCCGCGAGGGCGGCGAGGCGCCGGAAGACAAGATCGCCTACGCCTACCGGCTCGCCACCCAGCACCGGCCGCCGACCGACCACGAGGCGGTGCTGGCCGGCAGCTTCCACGACTATCTCGACCGCTACCAGGCCGACCGCCGGGCCGCGCTCGAGCTCGTCAACGTGGGCGACTCGCCGCGCGACGAGACCCTCGACATCGCCGAGCTGGCCTCGTACACGATGGTCGCCAGCATGATCATGAACCTCGACCGCACCATCACCAAGGACTGACCATGGCACCCCTATCCGAACTGCAGCAGGCAATGACCCGGCGGCGGTTTCTCGAGCTCGCGGGCTCCGGCATCGGTTCGGCGGCCCTGGCGACCTTGTTCAGCGACGACCTGATTGCCCAGGCCCCGGTCGACGGCGGCGGGCTGCCGGGGCTGCCCCACTTCGCCCCCAAGGCCAAGCGCATCATCTACCTGTTCCAGGGGGGCGCGCCGTCGCAGCACGACCTGTGGGAGTACAAGCCGCAGCTCGCCAACCTGCGCGGCACCGATCTGCCCGACTCCGTCCGGCAGGGGCAGCGCCTCACCCCGATGACCGCGAGCCAGGCCGGCTTCCCGGTCGTGCCCTCGACGTTCGAGTTCAAGCAGCACGGGCAGTCGGGGGCGTGGATCAGCGAGCTGATGCCGCACACCGCCAAGATCGCCGACGAGCTGTGCTTCATCAAGACCATGCACACCGAGGCGATCAACCACGACCCCGGGGTGACGTTCTTCCAGACCGGGGCCCAGCTCGCGGGCCGGCCCAGCGTGGGGGCGTGGCTGTCGTACGGGCTCGGCAGCATGAACCAGGACATGCCGACCTTCGTCGCCATGGTCACGAACCGCGGCGGCAACCCCATCTACGACCGGCTCTGGGGCAGCGGGTTCCTGCCGTCCGAGTACCAGGGCGTCAAGTTCCTCTCGACCGGCGACCCCGTCCTCTACCTGTCGAACCCGCCGGGCGTCGACCGCGGCCTGAGGCGCCGCTTCCTCGACGACCTCGGCAAGCTCAACCGGTCCGACGGCGAGGCGTTCGGCGATCCGGAGACCACCACGCGCATCGCCCAGTACGAGATGGCCTACCGCATGCAGGCCTCGGTGCCCGAGCTCACCGACCTGTCCGGCGAGCCCGACAGCGTCTTCGAGCGCTACGGGCCCGACTCGCGCACGCCGGGCACCTTCGCCGCCAACTGCCTCCTCGCGCGGCGGCTGGCCGAGCGCGACGTGCGCTTCGTGCAGGTCTTCCACCGCGGGTGGGACCACCACACCCAGTTGCCGCGGCGCATCCAGACCCAGGCCAGGGACGTCGACCAGCCGCAGGCGGCGCTCGTGTCCGAGCTCAAGGAGCGCGGCATGCTCGACGACACCCTGGTCATCTGGGGCGGCGAGTTCGGCCGCACCATCTTCTGCCAGGGTCGGCTGACCGAGGAGACCTACGGGCGCGACCACCATCCGCGGTCGTTCACCATCTGGATGGCCGGCGGCGGCGTCAAGCCCGGCACCGTCTACGGCGAGACCGACGACTTCGCGTTCAACATCGTCAAGGACCCGGTGCACATCCACGACCTGCACGCGACCATGCTGCACCTCGCGGGCATCGACCACACGCGGCTCACCTACCAGTTCCAGGGCCGCGACTTCCGCCTCACCGACGTGCACGGCGAGATCGTCCAGGGCATCCTCGCCTGACGGCGCATCAGTCGGCCGGCGCGCCACCAGCGCCGGCCGGCGAACCGACCGGCCGCGTCGACGCCACCCGGCGTCGGCGCGGCGCGAGCCCACCGGCCCCGCATCGTTGCGTTCCGCGCTTGGCCGGCTCCAGAGACTGCCACCCTCCCGTTCTATCGCTGCCGCAGAATACTCCATGCCACGATGCGTCATGGTATGCCGGCCGGGCCGTCGGACACTCCATCCTGCGCTTCCCCGCCTGCCGCTGTCGTCAACGACTCTGCGCTATCATGGCCGCGTTGCGTTCGTTGCGTGACACCACGACCTAGTCAGCAGCGACGACTACCCGTTGTTGGCACGCGGATTGCTTCTCGGTCCTCACGCCGGGGCCACTGGAGCGCCCGTCAGGTTCAGGGTGCGCTCGCTAGCGGGGCGCCGTACGTTCGGAGCGACAGCGATGCGCGACGACTCCCACCAACCGAAGACGGACGGACCGATCCGAGTGACAGCGTTTGTCGACTGGAACGCGCAATTGCACAATGCGGGCGCCCGCGACGGCAATCCGCTCTCCAGAGCCAGGCTCACCTTGGAGAGGACAGCGCGGGCCATCGGCAGGTCCCTGGCGCGCCATGCAACCGACAGGTTCTATGTCGTACTGCGCCTGTATCATGGCTGGCACAAGGGTTGGGAGCCGAGCGAGAACTTCAGGGCCATGCTCAAGACCGTTTCCGAAACCGACTTCTCCGGCTTGGCGCAGACACCGAACGTCGTCTGCTCCCCGGACGTGCAGTACGGGCACACGCTGCTTGCCGCTCTCGACGAGAGAACACACGCCCAGCCTCCCATCCACTTGCCGAACACACTGCGACAGCAATCCAGGAACCTGTCAGCAACCGAGAAGATGGTGGATACCGCCCTCGCTGCCGACCTCCTCGAGTGGGCGCGCCGCAGGCCGACCGAGTGGGCTCTCGTTCTCTCCGAGGACGACGACGTCGTTCCCCCCATCTTCACCGCAGAGGCCTGGATTCAGCCACACGGAGGCCGCGCGTTCATCCTGAGAGCTTCGCGGCCGAGGGCCGGCTTCCTCAAGCTGGACGGCCTCCTGATGGACATGCACGCATGACCGAGCTTGAGTCCCAGCTTCGTGACGAACTGGCCATCTTCTCCGATCTCGGCACTGACCGCCCCCGAGCCGCGTGCCACGACGGCCGTCTGATCGTGGAGATGACCCGCGGCGGTGACGAGTTGCAGCTCGAATTCCTCGACGGCGGCGAGGGCAAGGTGATCGAGCGCCGCCCCAACGGTGCCCGACCGCGTTCCCATGCATCGTACAGGGCTCTCCTGGCGTCGGAGACGTTCGGCGACCTCCGGATCTGGGCGGATCACCAGAGAACCGTGTTGCGGGATACGTTGAGTGGCGTCGACGCGCGCATTCGCGTCGTGGGAGTCATGCCGGGGAAGACCGAGCCTCTCGACATCGACGCACTCGACGACCTTCTCGTGCCCAGTGACGGCGGCGAGCGGTCAGTCCGAACCGTGCTGATCGACGGTCCGGCCGGTATCGGAAAGACCAGGTTCATCGAGTTCCTGGCGGCTCTGCGCGCCGACAGATTCCTCGCGACAGGCCGTCCCCTCGTCCTTCACGTTCAGAGCAGAGGTCGCGTACTCACATTCCTGCAGGACCTCATCGCGTTCAGCCTGCAACGCCTGCGATTGAACGTGACTTTCGATCAGCTTCCCGTGCTGGTACGCCACGGCCTCGTGACGCTCGCCATCGACGGTTTCGACGAACTCGGCGACCCGAACGGGTACGAGCTCGCGTGGAGTCAGGTCAACGAGATCGTCACGCAGATTCGTGGCGAGGGGACCCTCGTCCTCGCCGGTCGTGAGACCTTCATCGGACGCGAGCGGATATCGAAGAGGATCACGTCTCTCGGACGACACGATGTACTCGATGCCTTGTCCCTGCGGCCCCCCGATCCGGACGAGGCCAAGAGGTGGCTGCGAACCAAGGGCTGGTCGGAGTACGACATCGAGTCGGCCGACGCGCTCCTCGAACACGGTTCGTATGCGTTGCGGCCCTTCTTTCTGGCCCAACTCGCGGACCCCGATGTCGTCTCCGTGATTCGCGAGAGCCCCGCCGGACATCCGCTCGCGTTCCTCGTCGAGATGATGATCGAGCGCGAAGCGGACAAGTTCGGCGATGCGCTCGATCGGGTGCTGTCGGACGAACAACGCCGGGTCTTCGTGCGGAGTCTTCTTCGAGAGGTCGCCCGCCACATGGCCGACGAGCAGTCGGAGGCCATCGACGAGGTGTTGCTCGCCTGGCTCGTCGAGTTCGCCGCACCGGCGGATCTGGATGCAGAGTCTCTTGCCCTGCTGAAGAACCGCGCCGCCGTCGTCGCCTTTCTGGAGAATGACGGCGCGCCGCGCTATCGCCGGTTCGCGCATTCGCAACTGCTCAACTTCTTTCTCGCGGAGTTGACCATCGACGCGATCCTGAACGACGAAGTACCGAAGTTCATCAGACGCAACATCCTGGGCGCAGACTTTCTCGCCGCGTTCAGCGATCTGGCGTTGACGGCGGATCCGCAGCGTATTGACGATTTTTTTTGGGCCGCGTCCCGAACGGCCCGAACCTATCTGAGCGTCGATCGGGGAGCACGAAACCTGGGCGCACTGCTCGTTACATCACTCCCCGCGGCGTACGGAGAGTCCTTCCTGGAGATAGAGGGAATCGCGGTGGACGAGTCGCTGATACAGGGCACGGCACCGGAGGCCGCAATAGCGAACACCGCCATCAACCAGCTCGATGTCCAGGATGCAGACCTTCGGGCCGTGACGTTCAAGGAGGATTGCTGGATCGGAACGCTCATCGTGAACGAGGCCACACGGGTCTCGCCCACCTGTCCGGTTCCCGACCGCATTCGGCGTCAGGGCACGGGCGCGAACGACGATTCGGTGCTGGAAGAATACGAAGAGAAGACCGACTGGCTCGACCACCATGGACGGGTGCAACCCGCCGGGCGGGGAGACCATGCCGGACTCGTGCCCAACGATCTGCGCGACGACGAGTTGGCGATGCTGCTTGAACGCGCCTGCCGCAACCGCGCCTACTGGATTCCCAAGTGCAAGGACAACAACGACCAGTTCGCCAGATTCGTTGGCGATCCGCGCTGGACCGACCTGCTTGACCTGTTGGGAGAACACGGCCTGGTCCGCGAGAAGCGGCTGTCGTCGTCAGGACGCACGAACACGTTCGTACACATCAAGCGCCGAACGGAGATCCTGGCGGCAGATCCCGAGGACACTCAGATTCGGGACCTCTACTCGTCTCTGGCCGAGAGAATCCGCCGCCACGGAGCCTGAGATCGAGCCTGGGTCCGCGGCGACGCACCCTGGGGCGACGATTGCGGTGAAGTACTTGATTGCTCGAATATCGTCGTCCGGTCGCAGGAGCGTGAAGAAGCGCTGTAGATCCAGCCACTTGCACGCAGTGTTCTTGAGAACTCCGTAGTAGAGGGTGAATCCGTCCACGTAGATGACAGACCGTGTGGTACGAGTGCACATGTACAAAAAAGGGCGGCCACGTAGGCCGCCCAACCGGCTGTGCCGGGGAGTCGTAATGGGGCTAGCGTACCTTCAAGCCGGAACGGCCGTCAAGACCACGCCGGCCCCGGCTGGCCGAGAAGACCTGCGGCCGCAAATCGCTATCCGCGGTCGTTCACCATTGGATGGCCGGCGGCGCGTCCGCACCGCGTTCCGGTCGCCAGCCGCCGGGCGCCGCGAGCTGCGGGCGGCGCGGCTCGACGCGGATGTCCGCGGCGGGGAAGATCCAGTCGCGCGCCAGGAGCAGGGCCAAGCCGGCGAAGTAGATCGCGAAGCCGGCGGGGCCCCAGGACGGGTCCAGAACGAGGTTGCCCACGACGAACGTGACGGCCAGGGCGACCATCGCCAGCGGTGGCATCCAAGGGCCACCCAGGTGGACGGCGGCGTACCAGGTCCGGTGCGGCCGGAGCATGTCGAGGACGGTGTCCATCACGTCGTGGCACCAGGAGGCTTCGGGCGCGCTCACCTCGACCGATGCCGTCCCGTGCGAGCGGAACGCGTAGATGCTCACCGACCGGTAGTCGTCGCCCCACGGCGACGAGACGTTGAGCGTGTAGTCCCGAAGCAGGCGGGAACCGTTCGACGCCCGGCGCAGGTCGTCGATGCCGGCGTACTTGTTCTCGTGCTTCTCCGCCGTTCGCCCGGCGGCCCGGACCGTCTCGCGAACGGTCAGCGCGCCGTTGGGCGGACCGGCCGCGGCGCACTTCGTTTCGAGGGCGCGCCAGAGCTGCTCGAGGGCGGCATCATCGATTCGGAACGCGGGTGCTCGCCGAGTCAGCTTGACGGCCATGGTTCCTCCGAGGGAGTCGACGCGCGGCGCCGACCGAAAGGCGCGACTTCGACCGGCGTCGCGACCCGGACGGGTCCGGCGACTCATCCATAAACAGACATTTTAGTGCCATATATGGCGAACGTCAACGCTCAGGTCCGTTTCCTCGCTACGATCGGCGGCGTGACGCCCGAGGAAATCGCAGCCGTGGTCCGTCGGGCCCTTCGGACGCGCAACACGACCGCGTTTCGCGCCGCGCGGGACGCCGGCCTGCCGGGAAACGCCATCCGCCACCTGCTCGAGGGGCGCGATTCGCGAATCAGTCGGCTGGCGGAGATCTGTGACGCGCTGGGGCTCGAGCTCTACGTCGGGAGACCCCGCGCCCACCCCGGCAGCGCGTCGGCGGTCAGGGAGTCGGCGCCCGTCTACGGGGCCGGGGACAGAGTGCAGGACCGGTCACCCGGCTCCGCCCACCAGGAACGGCGGCGCTCCCGCGCTCCCGGCGACCGCGACCGCGACCGCGACTGGTTCGAACACGCGATCGAGCCGTTGCGCGAGGAATACCGGGTCATGGACAGCGGCGGGCGCGCGTCGATGCTCTTGCGCCTGGTGTCCGCGTTCCTGGAAGTCGGGATGCCGCCCGACCGCCGCGGGCGCGGGCGGTGATGCGGGCGCGAGCGCAGAACGATGCTCGTGCGCCTGGTGTCCGCGTTCCTGTAGGTCGTGACGCCCCCCGACCGCGGCGGGGGAATGTGAAGCCGTCGCGGGTGCTGTCGACGCGCGGGGGCGCGTCAGCGGTCCCGGAGCCCGGTGAGGTTCTCCATCGGCCGGTCCAACTCGCGGCTGAACCGCCTCACCAGCGCGTCCATCGAGGCGGCCGTCCGTGCCCCAGCAAGCGGGCGGCATGGACAGGGCCGCGGTCGGTGGGGGATGATTGAGCAGGCGAGGGTAACCGTTGCGCGCCCGCCCGAGAACCGGCTTCGGAGCGCGCGGAAAGCGGCGCGCCTTCCGGGTCAAGGAGATCAGAATCCTCACATGGCGGAAAAAGAGAACGGCAAGACGGATGGAGCTCAGGCAGACCGAGCGACTGTACCAGTTCGGTGGCCAGCGGATGTCGATCTGCCGCCTGCCACGTTCGCCAACCAGTTCTTCGTTCATCGGGTGGGAGACGAGGTCAGGTTTTCCTTCGGTCAGATCGCGCCAATTGTAGGTGGGTCCCAGGAGGAGCAACGCGAGCAGGTAGCCGAGCTTCAGGCGACAGGGCTTGTCCTCAAATCCGTCACACGGGTCGTCCTCACGGCCTCGGTGGCGACTCAGTTTCTCCGGGTGCTGGCCGAGCAGCTCGAAGTCAAGTTGGAGGGGTCATGAACCTCGCGCTCGAGACCGTTCCGCCGTCGAGGCCCCTCGGTCTGGACATCAACGATTTCCCCCCTGTGGGCGGGAGCCCGGTCGTGGGGCGCGTCGAACCGCGATCAGGTGGGGCGCCGGTCACCGTAGACACGCGGTTGGTGTATCACGGCCGCCTGCAGAGGCCGATCTGGGTGCGGTGCGAATACCCCAACCGTGGTGAGGTCGTCGCCGTATTCGAACAGGCCGGCATCGCCATGTCCGGCGACAGTGTCGAGGACGCCATCGACGGTCTGATGGTCGAGATCTTCGACGCGTTCGAGGATTACTCCGCAGAGGAGGCCAATCTCGGCCCCGGCCCCAGGCAGCAGCTTCGTGTGCTGCGCGAGTACGTATGACGGAGTTGAAGAAGCGGGACGCGCAGAACATCGTCTCCAAGTTGGGGCAATCCATCGACACCAGTTCGAGCGGGCACGACAGGGTACGGGTCCGATTGCGTGGCCAACTCGTGGCCAGTTTCGGTATACGCCGCGGCAGCAAGTCCTTGCAGGGCCATATCCCCCACGCGCTTGGGCTATCGGCTTCGGAGGCGCAGCAACTTGCTCGATGCCGAATGTCGAAGCGGCAATACCTGAAACGGCTTGAGGAGCAGGGCAGACTGGACCCTGCGTCGTGACCACGCCCCGGCCCGTGGTGGAAGTCCACGCTGCATTCGAGCAGCGGCGCATCCCGCCTCGCTGCTCTCGGTGCAACGCGGCGTTCCACCACTGCCAGCCGAGGATCCTCGCGCAGGGTCATTCTCGGGAACATCGTCGACGAAGGCATCGGCGGAGCCGGCCTTCCAGCCGCTTCCCCCGACCAAGAGGCGGCCGCGCGTCACCCCGCCGCCGGGGCCGGGGCGGGCGAGGCGCGCCAGACGGGGGCGCCCTCGGGGCGGGCGAGGACCCAGACGAGGACGACGGGGACGACGACGGTCCACGCGCGGATGAGAGCGACGTGGGGATTGAAGCCGCCGTGCTGGGCCATCTCGCCGACGAGGAAGGCGAGAACGAGCTGGCCGGCGGCGAGGAGGCCCGCGCCGGCGAGGGCGCTGCGCCACCCGGCGCGGCCGGCCACGGCGGCCCACAGGGCGGCGAAGAGGCCGAGCTGGAAGGCGGGCATCACGGCGGCGG
>JAJEFC010000073.1 GCA_022820675.1 Vicinamibacteria bacterium
CAGGCCGCCGAGCCCCAGCCGGCCGCCGCCGCGCGCGAGGCGGCGAACGGGCCCGCTCCCCGCGCCGTCCTCCAGCGCTACTGTTTCGCGTGCCACAACGAGCGCACCCTGACGGCCGGACTGGCCCTCGACGTCCTCGACATGACCCGCCCCGGCGATCACCCCGAGGTCTGGGAGGCGGTGATCAACAAGCTGCGGACAGGCGCGATGCCGCCCGCGGGACGTCCCCGGCCCGACCGCGCGACCTACCGCGAGGTGGTGGCGTGGCTCGAGACCGAGCTCGACCGCGCCGCCCTCGCGAACCCCGATCCCGGCCGGCCCACCCTGCACCGCCTGAACCGGACGGAGTACCGCAACGCCGTCCGCGACCTCCTCGCGGTGGACATCGACGCGGCCCTGCTGCCCGCCGACAACGCCGCCTACGGCTTCGACAACAACGCCGACGCCCTCACCCTGTCGTCGTCCCTGACCGAGCGGTACCTGGGCGCGGCGGCTCGCATCGCCGAGATGGCCCTCGGCCGGCCGCGCGGAACCCCCGCCCCCGAGACCATTCTCGTGCCGACCGACCGCGACCAGGGCGTCCGCATCAGCGACGACCTGCCGTTCGGCTCGCGCGGCGGCGCGGCGTTCCCCTGGTACTTCCCCGCCGACGGCGACTACCTCTTCCAGTTGCGGCCGAAGGAGAGCGGCGTCGCCGGCGGGTTCGAGGGCGTCACCGCCGAGCCCCACGAGCTCCACGTGAGCATCGACGGCACCCGGGTCTGGACCGGCATCGTGCAGCGGCCGGAGGGGGCGCGGGGCAACGAGCGGATCCGGCTGATCCTCGAGCGCATGCGGTTCCGGGCGCCGGTGACGGCCGGCCCGCACCTCGTGCAGGCGTACTTCACGGCCAAGACCTCGGCCTACGTCGAGGACCTGTTCGACCCCGACCTGCGCCGCGACCCGTACCGCGCCGCCAACGGCGAGCCGGTGGTGTCCAGCGTGACGATCACCGTGCCGATGCCCGAGACCGCGTCGCCCGGCGACTCGCCCAGCCGCCGGAAGCTGCTCGTCTGCGCGCCGTCCCGGGACGCGACGGCGGAGGAACAGGCGGCCTGCGCCCGCGAGATCTTCTCCACCCTGGCCCGCCGCGCCTACCGGCGCCCCGTGACCGACGTGGATCTGGAGATTCCCCTGAGCCTGTACCGCGAGGGCGCCGCCCGGGGCGGCTTCGAGGCGGGGGTCGAGCTGGCGGTGCGCGGCATCCTCGTGAGCCCGAACTTCCTGTTCCGCTTCGAGGACCAGCCCGCGTCGGCCGAGCCGGGCGCGCCGTACCGCATCTCGGACCTGGAGCTGGCCTCGCGCCTGTCGTTCTTCCTCTGGAGCAGCATCCCCGACGACGAGCTGGTCGACCTCGCCGTCGGCGGGCGGCTGCACGACCCCGACGTGCTCCGCCGGCAGGTGCGGCGCATGCTCGAGGACCCGCGGTCGCGCGCGCTGGTCGACAACTTCGCCGGCCAGTGGCTGCACATCCGCAACGTCGCGGGCTTCCAGCCCAGCCCCGAGCTGCTGTTCCACTTCGACGACAATCTGCGCCAGGCCTTCGAGCAGGAGACCAAGCTCTTCTTCGAGAGCATCGTCCGCGAGGACCGCAGCGTCCTCGACCTCCTCGACGCCGACTACACGTTCCTCAACGAGCGGCTCGCCCGGCACTACGGCATCCCCGGCGTCTACGGCGAGCGCTTCCGCCGCGTGACCCTGCCCGCCGACAGCGTCCGCCGCGGGCTGCTCGGGCAGGGCTCCATCCTCACCGGCACTTCCCGCGCCAACCGCACCTCGCCGGTCATCCGCGGCAAGTGGATCATGGAGAACATCCTGGGCACGCCGCCCCCGCCGCCCCCGCCCAACGTGCCCGACCTCGTCGAGGAGCGCGACCCCCGCAAGGTGCTCCCCATGCGCGAGCAGATGGCCGCCCACCGCGCCAACCCCGTCTGCGCCGCCTGCCACGCCCAGATGGACCAGCTCGGCTTCGCCCTCGAGAACTTCGACGCCATCGGCGAATGGCGCGACATCTACGCCTCGGGCCTGCCCATCGACGCCTCGGCCGAGTTCCCCGACGGCACCACCTTCGACGGCCCCGGCGAGCTGCGCGCCCTGCTGATGAGCCACGCCGACGACTTCCTGACCACGGCCATCGACCGCCTCCTGACCTACGCCCTCGGCCGCGGCCTCGATGCCACCGACATGCCCACCGTGCGGCAGATCAAGCGCGATGCCGCGGCCGACGACCACCGCTTCGCCGCCCTCGTCCAGGGTGTCGTCGCGAGCGCCCCGTTCCGGATGCGCATGGCGCAGGACCCGACGGACTGAAGAGCCGGCGAAACGAGGTGACGAAGACGAAGCGCAAGCTGCCCATCGGCATTCAGACCTTTCGCGAGATCCGCGAGGAGGACTGCTACTACGTCGACAAGACCGCCTATGCGCGGCGGCTGGCGGAGCGAGGCAAGCACTACTTCCTGTCGCGGCCCCGCCGCTTCGGCAAGAGCCTGTTCCTCGACACGCTGAAGGAGCTGTTCGAAGGGAACGAGGCGCTGTTCCGCGGGTTGAAGATCCACGACCACTGGGACTGGTCGGTCCGCCATCCAGTGCTGCGGCTCGACTTCAGCGGCGCCAGCTTCCGCGAACCGGGCCACCTGAACACGAACCTGATGGCGCAGTTGAGTGCCATCGAGCGGCGCGCGGGCGTCGGTTCCGGCCATCCCACCGCACCGGAGCGTTTCGGCCACCTGATCGAGGCGCTGCACGAGCGCGCCGGCCAGCGCGTCGTGGTGATCGTCGACGAATACGACAAGCCGATTCTCGACGTTCTGGAGACGCCGGACGTCGCCGCGACCCATCGAGACTACCTGCGCGGCCTCTATTCGGTCATCAAGTACAGCGACGCCCACATCCGCTTCACCTTCCTCACCGGCGTCAGCAGGAGCCCTCAGCGGGGGAGCGCGAGGGGGAACCCCTCGCTGGAAACAGCCTCCAAGGTGAGCCTGTTCTCCGGCCTGAACAACCTGCAGGACATCACTCTGGACCCGCGCTACTCCGCCGTGTGCGGCTACACCGACGCGGACCTGGACGCGGTGTTCGCGCCCGAGCTCCCCGGCCTCGACCGGGCCGAGATCCGCGAGTGGTACAACGGCTACAACTGGCGCGGCGAGGAGCGCGTCTACAACCCCTTCGACATCCTGCTGCTCTTCGAACGCCGCGAGTTCGGCGCGTGGTGGTTCGAGACGGGCACGCCGGCGTTCCTGATCGACACGCTGATGGCGCGGGGCGTGGGATCCCTGGACCTGGACGGCATGCTCGGCAGCGACGAGCTGCTGTCGGCGTTCGACGTGGACGACATGGCGACCGAGGCGTTGCTGTTCCAGACCGGGTACCTCACCATCCGCCGCACCGAGCCCCGCGGCGGACGCCTGTTCTACCGCCTGGGCTACCCGAACCGCGAGGTGCGCCAGAGCCTCAACGAGAGCCTGCTACGCCGCCTGACCGGGGACGCCCCGCGACGCATGGAGCACAGCGCCCGGCTGTACGATCTGTTGGTCGCCAACGATTTCGAGGGCCTGGAGACGCTGTTCCAGGCGTTCTTCTCCAGCATCCCCTACGAGTGGCACACCAGGAACGATGTGGCCCGCTACGAAGGGTGGTACGCCAGCGTGTTCTATTCGTACTTCGCAGGGCTGGGACTGGACGTCACGGTCGAGGACAGCAGCAGCCGGGGCCGCCTGGACATGGCGGTGGTCTTCAACGACAACGCGTACCTGTTCGAGTTCAAGGTGGTCGAGACGGCGGCGACGGGCGCGGCGCTCGCGCAACTGAAGGCGAAGGGCTACGCGGACAAGTACCGCCACCCGCGGCGCCCCATCCATCTGATCGGCGTCGAGTTCAGCCGGGAGATCCGCAACGTGGTGGCGTTCGAAGTGGAAACGCTGACCCCGGGCTCGACGCGACCGTGACCCGTTCACGGCCTCTCGGCCGAGCTGTCCGCCTGCCGGCGGTAGTGGAGCTTCCGAGCGGCCCAGGCGAACCCGAGGAAGTACCGACGGAGCCCGCGGGCGGAGTCCGGCGGCGCATCGGGATCGAAGAAGAGGCGGCAGAACTCCTCGCGTGCGCGCAGGATCTCCTGGCAGCGGTGGCCCCGCCAGCGGGGGTCGGCGGCGGTCAGGTCGAACAGTTCCAGCGCCCTCTCCAGGGCGCTTTCGAACCGGTCCGTCCGGCCCGCCTCGTGGGCCCGGATGGCACGTTCCACCTCGCTGCCCACGTTCCCGAGCTGCTCGACCAACTCCAGCCGCGCCCAGCCCCCGGCGGCGGCGTTCTTGTGCAGCACCTTGGTCATGGCCCAACGCGTCCGGCGGTCCGGCAGGAGTCCTCGCACCTATCCGTTTGGGCCGGCGGCGGATGCCGCCGCGCCGGCGCGGCCGTTTCGTTTCGGAGAGCCCGTCGTGCGTGCGCGATGCCGACGGTCCGTCATCGTGATCTTCAGCCTCTTGTTCAGCGCCCGCGCAATCCGTTCGAGCATCGTGAGCGAACGTCCGCCGTAGTCCGAATCCTCCAGCCTGCTGATTACCGACTGCGTCGTGCCCACCAACGCCGCCAATTCTCTCTGCGAAAGACCGGCGTCCGTCCGCACGTCGTAGATCAACTGAGCCACGTCGGCGCTGACCTGCTCCTCATCGAGCCGGGCCAGTCGTTCGGGGTCGTCCCCGATATACCGCTCACGCAGCAAGGCCGAGGCACCGCTTCGCCGCTTCTCCTCCACGGTCACCAACTCCTCATCGTGTGTCGTTCGGGATTGCGCGCGAATTCTCTCCGGTTCGCGATGGCCCGGTCGACCTGGGCGACGGGCACGATGCGCTCCTTCCTGCACCCGTGACTGATCACCGCCCGTCGATCGTGGAAGAAGTAGAGCATCCTGTACTGAACACGCCCCGATCGGACCCGCAATTCATGAATCCCGTCCCGCAGCATATCCGCATGAGGCCGGCGCAATTCGTGGCCCAACGCCTCGAGCCGCTCGATCCGCTCCAGACACTTGTTCTGCGCCGTCGCCGGGAGATCATCCAGCCATCCCAACAACGGCGCGAAACCCGTGTCATCCACGAAGATGATGACTTCCGTTCTCGGCACCGCAAGTCGCCGCCTGCCCCAATATCGCACCAATGCGATATCACCGTCAACGGTCCGTCGGGTGCCGTCGGCACGATTCGCCTGACTGCCGCGCGCCTGTCGATCAGGCCCCGATACTCCGGGGCGCGATCACCCGGGAGATGGCAACCGGTCCCCGGTCGCTACGCGGCCCCCCACGTGCTCCGAAGCGACCCGCCGAATCGGCCAACGCCGAACCTTCCGATCAGCCGACACCAGACCTTTCAATCAGCCGACCGGTCCGGTTGCAGTCAGCCGCGTGCCGGACGCCGCCCTGTACCCGCGCTGACCCGCGCTCGCTCCCCCGGCCGCGGCCACGGCGCTGACACACTCGCCGTTTTCCTCTATAATCCAGCTTTTGGTGGGCTTCGGCTCAACGGGGTCGTGCCCCGGAACACGGGGTTGGACGCGTCGGCGGGCATGGGCGTCGAGGCCGGGACCGACTGGACGGATCGACTTCGGATGACAGGAGCTGGGCAATGGTGATCACGAAGCTGGCGCTGCCGAGACGGACGTTCCTGCGCGGCATGGGGGCCACCCTGGCGCTGCCGCTCCTCGACGCGATGGTGCCGGCCCTGTCGGCGCGGGCGCCGGGCACGCCGCGGTTCGCGGCGGTCTACGTGGGCAACGGCATGAACATGTGGGACTGGACGCCGCCCACCGAAGGCAAGGGGTTCGAGCTCTCCCCCATCCTGCAGCCGATGGAGCGGTTCCGCCGGCACACGCTCGTCCTGAGCGGGCTCGACAACTACCCTGCGACCGACCAGGGCGACACCGGCGGCCAGCATCCGCGCGCCGCCCCCGCGTTCATGAGCTCGGTGCACCCGAAGCAGACCGAGGGCGCCGACGTGGAGGCGGGGACGACGGTCGACCAGATGATCGCCGAGCTCATCTGCCGCGACTCGAAGCTGCCGTCGCTCGAGGTCTCGGTCGACCGCAACGACGTCGTCGGCGCCTGCGACCACGGCTACGCGTGCGCCTACATGAACTCGATGTCGTGGAAGACGCCGACCCAGCCGCTGCCGGCCGAGACGAACCCGCGGTTCGTGTTCGAGCGGCTCTTCGGCACCGGCGACACCCCCGAGGAGCGGCAGCTCCGCGTCGAGGAGGACCGCAGCATCCTCGACGGGCTGACCCGCGAGATCGCGGCCCTGTCTGGGCGGCTCGGCGGCCACGACCGCACCAAGCTCGGCGAGTACCTCGACTCGATCCGCGACGTCGAGCAGCGCATCGCCCGCGCCGAGTCGACCAACAGCGACTTCGCGGTGCCCGAGCGCCCCGTCGGGGTGCCCGAGACGTTCCGCGAGTACGCCGAGCTGATGTTCGACCTGCAGGTGCTCGCGTTCCAGGCCGACATCACCCGCGTGACGTCCTTCATGATGGCCCGCGAGAACATCAACCGGTCGTACAACGAGATCGGGCTGCCCGAGGCGCATCACTCGATGTCGCACCACGGCAACAACCCCGAGAAGATGAAGGACTTCACGAAGCTGAACACGTACCACGTCGACACCCTGGCCTACTACCTCGACCGCCTGCAGTCCGTCCGCGACGGCGACGGGACGCTGCTCGACGGCACCGTGGTCCTCTTCGGCAGCGGCATGAGCGACGGAAACATCCACAACAACTACGACGTGCCGGTGGTGGTGGTCGGCGGGCCCGAGCGCGGGCTCGAGGGCGACCGTCACCTCGTCTATCCGAAGGGCACGCCGCTGGCCAACCTGTCGCTGAGCCTGATGGCCAAGTTCGGCGTGCGCGAGGAGGCGTTCGGCGACAGCACCGGGCAGCTTCCGCTGCTGTCGGGGGTGTAGGGAAGCGGGAGGAAGCGGGCCGGAACCGGCCGGCCCGGGCACCCTCTTGCGTCCCCTTGCCGATCGACGGCGGTCCGGCGCTTGACGGGCACAGGACATGAAACCATCATGTCGGCATGTCGAAGATGCTCCGGATCCGCAATGTGCCGGACGACCTGCACCGTCGCCTGAAGGCGCGCTCGGCCCTCGCTGGCGTGTCCATGTCGGATTACGTTCTCCGCGAAATCCGGAAATCGTTGGCGCGGCCCACACGCGAAGAAGTCTTCGCACGCATAGCCGAATTGCCTCCGATCGAACGACTCGATCCCCCGGTCGCGGAAATCCTGCGTGACGAGCGGCGACACCACTGATGCCGGCGTCGGTGCCGGAATGTAGTCCGGGTGTCGCTGCACGCCCGGAGGCGCGAGACTTCGAAGACCGCTACGGGCCCCTCATCCGGCTGTTCTCCGGATCGAACAGGGCAGAGCCGGCAGCCACCGTCACCGGGTAGGGTTCGTTCATGTACAGCACCTGCAGCCGGGTGCCGGGCGCCGCGTGCTCGATCGGCAGATAGGCGAGGAGGATGTACTTGCCGACCGACGGCCCCATACCGGCCGAGGTGACGCGCGACTCGCGGCCGCGGGCGTCGACGATGCGGGCGCCGTCGGGGGTCAGGATCGGCTCGTTGCCCCCGGTGGGGAATCGGGCCGTCCCCGACGCGGCGATGTGGCTGTCCATGGTGAGCGTGCACAGCTTCGCCGCCGGTCCCTCGGCGCGCGCCCGCAGGTAGGCCGCCTTCCCGATGAAGTCCGCGTCCTTCACCCCGCCCCGCGCCAGGCCCGCCTCGACCGGCGAGTGCTCCGAGCCGAGGTCCGCGCCCATGAGCGCGTAGCCCTTCTCCAGCCGGCCCGTGGTGCCGTAGACCCCCAGGCCCACCGGCCGGGCGTCGAAGGCGCGGCCGGCCTCGAAGACCGCGTCCCAGAGACGCGTCCCCTGCGGCATCGGCGCATAGATCTCCCAGCCGTTCTCGCCCACGTACGAGATGCGCAGCATCGTCGTTGGCACGCCGCCTATGATCGCCTCCTGCAGCGTGCCGTACGGAAAGGCCGCCTGAGAAAGAGGCGTGTCGGTGATGGTGGAGAGCAGCGCGCCGGCGTCCGGCCCCCAAACGCCGAGCGTGCAGAGCGCCGACGACCGGTTCTCGAGCTGCACCGAGCCGTCGGCGGGCAGATGCCGGCGGAACCAGACCTCATCGCGCGCGCCGTCGAAGACCCCGGTCACGATGCGGAACCGATCGTCGGCGAGCCGCTGGATGGTGAGATCGGCGCGGACGCCGCCGTCCGGCGTGAGCAGCGGCGTGTAGATGCAGCGGCCGACCGGGCGATCGCAGCGGTTGACGGTCAGCCGCTCCAGGTAGGGCACGACGCCGGGCCCCGACACGTCGAAGATCTGGAACGCGCTCAGGTCGACCACGCCCACCTTCTCGCGCAGGTGGAGATGCTCGGCGTCGATGATCGGCGACCACCAGCGGCGGTCCCACTCGTGGGGGCGGTCCGCGACGCCGTGGCGCTCTACCAGGTCGGCGTTCGACGCGTACCACTGCGGGCGCTCCCAGCCGCGCGCCTCGTGGAACTCGGCGCCGAGGGCGGCGGTCCGGTCGTGGAAGGGCGCCCGGCTCATGCCCCGCCCCGACGCCCACTGCTCGCGCGGGTGCACGATGCCGTACGTCTTGTTGAAGTGCTCGCGGCACCGCTGCCGGATGTGCCCGACGGTCCGCTCGTGCGGATAGAAGCGCGTGACGTCCGATGCGTGCGGATCGCACAGGCGCGGGTAGCCGTGCGTGATCCACTCCGCGATCAGGCGCGCCGTGCCCGGGCCCTCCTTGACCCAGACCGCCGCCGCCGACCACAGCTTCTCGACCTCGGCGGTCTCGCCGAGCACCTGGTGGGTGTCGGGGGTCAGCGACAGCAGGCCGTTCACCGAGTACCGCATCTCGGACCCGGCCAGCAGCCCGCCCATGATCTCGCGGGCCTGCTCGAGCTGAGGCGCGAAGTCGCCGGCGGTGAACGGCAGCTCGGTGGGCGAACGCTCCGCCTCGGCCAGCGACGGAATGTCGTCGGGATGGACCAGGATGGGGCGATGGGCGTACGAGCCGACCTCCATCGCGTCGTGGCTCTGCCGCTCGTACATGAACGCGTCCATGTCGCGCACGATGGGATAGGCGATCTCGTTGCCGGTCCGGTGCAAGAGGTCGATGGGACCCATGTCGGCCATCTGGTGCACGGCAGGCGTGAGGGGAATGGCGGCGCCGGCCATCGCCGCGAGGCGCGGGCTCCAGACCCCGCAGGCGATGACCACCTGCTCGACCGCGATCGTGCCGCGCGCGGTCGCCACGGCGCGGATGCGCGGGCGGCCGAAGGGCGGGCGGGTCACCTCGAGCCCGGTGACCTCGGTCTCGCCCAGCACCATGAGGGCGCCCTTCGCCAGCGCCCGCTCGCGCATGATCGTGCCCGCCCTCACCGAGTCGACCACCGACACGCTCGGCGTGTAGAAGCCGCCCCGGATGACGTCGCCGTTGACGAACGGCGCCCTGGCGACCACCTCGGCCGGCGACAGCAGCTCGGCCTCGATGCCCCAGACCCGCGCCGAGGTCATGCGCCGGCGCAGCTCCTCCATGCGCGCCTCGGTGCGCGCCACCTCGATGCCGCCGCAGGTGGTGTTGACGCCGAGCGCCGCGTACTGCCGCTGGCTCTCCAGGGTCAGCATCGCGATCTCGCGGTTGTGATCGGTCGGGAAGATGAAGTTCGACGCGTGGCCGGTCGAGCCGCCCGGATTGGGAAGCGGCCCCTTGTCGATGAGCACGAGGTCGCGCCAGCCGAGGTCGGCCAGGTGCGCGACCAGGCAGTTGCCGACGATGCCGGCGCCGATCACGGCGATGCTCGCACGCGCCGGCAGCGCCGGCGGCGCGCCTCGGCCGGGGCTGCTGTCGGATCCGCTCATCATCGACCTCCCGATTCGCGCGCGACACGCCGATGCGCGGATGCGCGGCCGCGACCGCAGCCCTGACCCCGAGGACTCGCCGATCGCTCCGTCCGGTTTCACCGGCCGCACCCGTCGCGCTCCCCACGGGGACACGCAGATTGCTCCGACCTTGGTTCGCCGGCCGGCCCCGATCGTGACCGGGCCGCCGGGGTCCGGCCGTCGAGTCTCCGGACCGTTCCGGCGCTTCCACAACGGCGCGGTGAACGCGGGCCGCTTCTACGCAGGACACCCATGCACGAGCGGGCTCCCGGCCCGCTTCCCGACGGGGCGCATCCGGACCGTTGACCGGGACGCGACCATGCATGATCATGCAGCGGCGAGCGATTCGCAACGACATCACGGGAGGCGCCATGAGCGGCCAGCCCCGAAGCGTCGATCAATCCGACCGCACCGTGCCGCTCAACCTGCGCCAGAGCGGCCGCACCCCCACCGAGCTGCTCATCTCGACGCGCGTGCGGAAATCGCCTTATTGGCACCTGTCCCACGCCGCGGGCTGCTGGCGGGCCACCGTCTACAACCGCGTGTACCATCCGCGCGGCTACGTGCGGCCCGAGGACGGCGGCGCCGCGGCCGAGCACGAGGCCCTGACGAAGCACGTCACCCTGTGGAACGTCGCGGTCGAGCGGCAGGTCCGGGTCGCGGGGCCCGACGCGGAGCGGTTCGTCGACTACGTCGTCACCCGCGACGCCACCCGCATCGAACCCATGCGCGCCCGCTACGTCATCCTCTGCAACGAGAAGGGCGGCATCCTGAACGATCCGGTGCTGCTGCGCCTCTCGCGCGACGAGTTCTGGTTCTCGCTGGCCGACTCCGACCTGCTGTACTGGCTGCAGGGCGTCAACGTGGGGCTGCGCAGGGACGTGGCGATCGACGAGATCGACGTCTGCCCCGTGCAGATCCAGGGGCCGAAGTCGCTCGCCCTGATGGTCGACCTCGTCGGCGAAGCGATGCGGGACATCCCCTACTACGGCCTCCTCGAAGCCGAGATCGCAGGCTGCCCGGTGGTCGTCTCCCAGACCGGCTTCTCGGGCGAGAAGGGCTACGAGATCTACCTCCGCGATGCGACCCTGCACGCCGAGGCGCTGTGGCGCGCGGTGATCGAGGCGGGCCGGGCGCACCGGCTCCAGGTCATCGCCCCGGGCCATCAGCGGCGCATCCAGGCCGGCATCCTGTCGTGGGGCCAGGACATGGACCACGAGACGACGCCGTTCCAGTGCAACCTCGCCTACCAGGTGCCGCGGAAGAAGACAGGCGACTACATCGGCCGGGCCGCCCTCGAGCGCATGCGGGCCGAGATCGAGGCGGGGCGGCCGCCGTTCAGGATGACGATGGTGGGCATGACCCTGGGCGGGAAGCCCATCGACGACTATGCGCCGGACTTCTGGCTGGTCTAGGACGCCGGCGGCGGGGACCCCATCGGGTACCTGACCTCGCCCTGGCACTCGCCCGAGCTGGGGTGCAACATCGCCCTCGGCTACGTGCCGGTCGGCCGGTCGGCGGTCGGCACCGAGCTCCGCGTGTGGCTGCCCGACGAATACGCCAGCAGACCGGGGCAGCCCGACCGGGCGCGGGTGTGCGAGGTCCCGTTCCGGCCCTCGGTCAACCCGAGCGCGCGCGAGCTCGCCCACGCCCGCGGCGAGGACGCGGCGGACTAACCCGCCCATCGTTGCCTACGGCTCGGCTGGGCGCCCAACCAACCCTGCTCGGACGCTGCACCGTTCTGCGGCGCGGACTCCGAGCCCGCCAACCGTCGCCTGCGGCTCCGCCGGGCGGCCGACCAACCCTGCCGGGAGCCTGCGCTTCCCGCGGGTGGCGGACTTCCGCCGCGCATCCCCTTGGCGCCCTCCAAAATGACTTACTCCCCTCCCCTGAAACCGACCGGGTGGCGGAGTTCCGCCGGGCATCCCCTTGGCGCCAGACCACGCGGCGAGCTCGCAAGACGAGTCGTCGCCCCGGGAACGTCCCGGAAGCGACGGCGTCCGCGCCCAGCACACGGGTGCTCCGCGTCAGCCCATCCAGAAGCCCTTCCGGTGGGAGACGCCGAGCACCTTGTGGCAGCCGGCGCAGAAGTACACGTAGCGCTTGCCGAGGAATCCGGACAGGGACCGGTACTGGATGGCTCGCAGCGGCTCGTTGCAGTGCGGGCACACCGGGGTGACGTCGTTGCGTTCTTCGCTCTGGATCATCGGGCTCCCTTCGCTTTCGGGATCTACGCGGCGCCCCGGTTGGGTATTCGACCACCCGCGCGGCGGCGGCCGAGCCGCGTGGCCATTTCGCTCGCGCCCCACGCGGCTCGGCGGGTTGACGCCCGCCGGGGTAACGCGCCCGGCCCACGATCGAGCGAGACCGGCAGACTCGGGGGGTGCACGTCGGATTCCTGAGTGGCCGCCACGCTGGGCTGTCAGGCTCCCGATTCTCGGTGTTCTCGGCTGCGAAACCCCTCCGGAACGCGCCGTCCCGGCCTCGGCGGTACGGTTTGCGGGCCGCGTCTCGCTTTCTTGACGCGCGCCCGGCGTCGGGGCGCCGCTTGCACGAGGAGGCAACCGGGTCCATCATGGGGGCGGACGGCTGCAGGCCGGCTGCACCAAGCACGAAGAGGAGGTTCAGATGAGCCGACGTTGTCTCGTTGCCGTACTCGTCGTGACGGCGGGGCTCGCGCTTTCGCCGCGACCGGCGGAGGCACAAGCGGAGGAGGCGGCGGAATCGCTCCGGACCGGTTGGGGCGAGCCCTCCCTGCAGGGCATCTGGGACTTCCGCTCCATCACGCCGCTGCAGCGGCCCGAGCGATACGCGGAGCGCGAGTTCCTCACCGAAGAGGAGGCGGCGGGCCTGGAGCAGGCCACCGTCGACCGCGAGCTCGAGCTGCTGCTTCGGCCCCCGCGGCGGACCCGGGCCGGGACCAGCGTCGACCGCGGCGAGGACGGCGCGCTCGGCGCCTACAACGACTACTGGCTGGACCGGGGGACGACCACCCAGACCACGCGGCGCACGTCGCTCATCGTGGACCCGCCGAACGGGCGCATGCCGCCCCTGACGGCCGAGGCCGAGCGGCGGCGGGCCGAGCGAGCCGCGTACCGGCGCGAGCACCCCGCCGACTCGTGGGAGGACCGCGGCCTGAACGACCGGTGCATGTTCACCACCGGCCTGCCCATGGTCCCGAGCGCCTACAACAACAACGTGCACATCTTCCAGACCCCGGACCACGTGGCGATGGTCATCGAGATGACGCACACCCTGCGCGTCGTGCCCCTCGACGGGCGCCCGCGGTCCGACCAGCCGATCCGGCAGTTCTCCGGGCAGTCGCGCGGCCACTGGGAGGGCGACACCCTCGTCGTCGAGACCATGCACTTCAACCGCCTGACCAGCCTGCGGGGCTCGACCCCCGAGGCCCGGCTCGTCGATCGCTTCACGCGGGCCGCCCCCGACCTCATCGAGTACGAGTTCACCATCGAGGACCCGGCGACATGGACGCGTCCGTGGACGGCGCGGGTCGAGCTGAAGAGGACCGACGAGCCCCTCTACGAGTACGCCTGCCACGAGGGCAACTACTCGATGGAGGGCATCCTGGCCGGCGCGCGGGCGGAGGAGCGGGCGGCGGCGGCGGGATTGCGCTAGACGGCGCCGAGACCCCGGCACGGGGTGTGCTCGGCATCTTCCGTCGTCGCGGCTACCAGCACGACGACGGGAAAGGCGTCGATGGCGCGCTTCAGCAGTCCGGCCGCATGGCGAGGCAGATACTGAATGTCGACCACGGCATGGGCGATTATCGCCCTTGTCATGGGCAACAGACAAGGCGCCTCGGCGGAACGTGACACGGTTGACGGCGCCCCGCTGCTGCCCGGATTCCGTCTGCCGGTCGAGGAGATCTTCGCGCTGTAGCCGGCTGACACCGACCGCCGACGCCGCGCATGCCCACGCTCCGACCTGCCGATGGCTCCGAAGCTGGTAGCCACATCGTGCTTCGCGCCGCCGGATCGTTCCGGCGCCAGGATCAGAGCCGTCGGATCGTTCCGCGGTTCCGCCAGCGGAGCGCCGCGAGAGTCTCGCCTGAAGCCAAGGAGAACAACATGCAGGGTCGTGCCCGCTGGATGATGATGACGAATCCGGTCCCCTCGACGAGGCGGCATCACCACGCCGTGATCGCCGTGGTGCTCGCATACCTGTGCGCACCGCCAGCCCTCGCCCAGTCGGCGGCCCCGGCGGCGGTGGCGCCCGCGCCGCTGCACTACGCCGAGGTGGTCGAGGAGGCGCGTGCGCTGGTGCGGACGGACATCGCCGAGCGCGGCTATCCCGGCATCGCGATCGCGGTGGCGGTCGACGGCGAGACGGTGTGGTCGGAGGGCTTCGGCTACGCCGACCTCGAGCACCGGGTCCCGATGTCGCCGGCGGTGAAGTTCCGCGTCGGCAGCATCTCCAAGTCGCTGACGGCGGCGGCGGTGGCGAGCCTGGTCGAGGACGGCCGCCTCGACCTCGACGTGCCGGTCCAGACGTACGTCCCGTCGTTCCCCGAGAAGGCGCACCCGGTCACAACGCGGCAGCTCGGCGGCCACCTGGGCGGGATTCGCCACTACCGGGGGAACGAGAACTTCATCCGCGACCCCTACGCGACGGTGGTCGACGGACTGTCCATCTTCGCCGACGACCCGCTGCTGCACGAGCCGGGCACCGCGTTCTCGTACACGAGCCACGGCTTCAACCTGCTCAGCGCGGCGGTCGAGGGAGCGGCCGGACAGCCGTTCCTCGATTACATGCGCGACGCCGTCTTCCGTCCCCTCGGAATGCGCGACACCGTCGCCGACTTCGTGACCCCGATCATCCGCGGACGGACCCGCTACTACGTGCGGGACGACGAAGGGCGGGTGGTGAACGCGCCGTTCGTCAACAACAGCTACAAGTGGGCCGGCGGCGGCTTCCTGTCGACGACGGAGGACGTGCTGCGCTTCGCCAACGCCCATCTCGACGACGGGTTCCTGTCGAAGTCGTCGCGGGAGCTGCTCTTCACCGAACAGAAGACTCGCGACGGCGAGGGCGTGGGCTACGGCCTCGGGTGGTTCATCCGGACCCGCGACGACGGGCAGCGCCTGCTGTCCCACTCCGGCGGATCGGTCGGCGGCACGTCGCTGATGGTCATGGAGCCCGACACGCGGGTCGTCGTGGTGGGACTCATCAACCTGACCGGCGCGAACAACAGCGTCGTGCGCGAGGTGCTCGACCGGTTCATCGAGGCGGCGGCCGCCGCGACGGAGCATTGAGCCGCCGCCGGACGGCCGCCGGCCCGTCGCCTCAGGACGACGGGAGCCGGAAGTTGACGGTCACCGTCAGCAGGACGGAAACGGGCACCCCGTCTGCCGGCGCGGGCTCGTACCGCCAGTGCTCGACCGCGGCGACCGCCGTCTCGTCCGGTAGCGGCACTGAACGCGATATCTCGACGTCGCTCACCTCGTCCGTCGGGCCGAGAGTGACATCCATGATGACGACACCCTGAGCTCGGGCTGCCCGGGCCTCGGGGGGATAGACCGGATCGACACCGCGGACCGTGGTAGATTGGCACGTCAGACGCATGGTGACGGAGTGAAGCGATGAGCAGCTCGTTGTCGAGAGTCCTTGCCTGGACCGTCGTGCTGTCGGCGTTCGTGGCGGCGAGTCCGCTCCAGGCGGCCGCGAACGAAGGCGGAACGGCGCCCGAGCACCCCACGTTCACCCGCGACGTGCTGCCCATCCTGCAGCGGTCCTGCCAGACGTGCCACCGGCCCGACATGTTCACGCCGATGTCGCTGCTGACCTACGAGGAGGTGCGGCCGTGGGCGCGGGCGATCAGGCAGCGGGTCGAGGAGCGGGTCATGCCGCCGTGGTTCGCGGACCGGACGGTGGGCCGGTACCGCGACGACCCGTCGCTGAGCGAGGCGCAGATCGCCACCATCGCCCGCTGGGTCGACCAGGGCGCCCCCCGCGGGAACCCCGCCGACGCGCCGCCGCCGGTCGAGTGGCCGGCCGTCGACACGTGGTACCACGGCGAGGAGCCGGACCTGGTCGTCACCAGCCCGCCGGTCGTGGTGCCCCCCAACTCGACCGAGACCTATCCCGAGCCGGAGATGTCGACCGGGCTCACCGAGGACCGCTACATCAAGTGGATCCAGGTCATGCCGGGCGAGTCGCGCGTCGTCCACCACGTGCTCGTCTACGCGGTGCGGGGCGGAGAGGACGGGGCGGCCGACGACGGCGCGCCGAGCGGGGTGCGCGAGCTGCTGGCCAACCGCGCGCGCGGCGACTTCGTCGGCGACCACTTCGAGGACGGCTACGCGCGGCTGCTGCGCAAGGACGACCGCATCCGGCTTCAGCTCCACTACCTGCCCGACGACGAGCGGAGCTTCACCGACCAGACGAGCGTGGGCATCAAGTTCTACCCCGCGGGCTACGAGCCGGAGTACGTGGTGAGGACGAGGGCGGTGTCCAACCGCGCCGACCTGATCATTCCCCCGGGCGCGCCGAACGTGCGCAGCGACGCCTACTTCACCCTGCCCGAGGCGACCCGCATCATCAGCTTCCAGCCGCACATGCACTACCGGGGCAAGGCCATGACCCTGGAGGCGATACGGCCCGGCAGCGCGACCCCCGAGCTGCTGAGCGACGTCGACCGGTTCGCGTGGGACTGGCAGCCGACCTACGTGTACGAGACGCCGCTCACCCTGCCGGCGGGCACCGTCATGCACGTCACCGCGTACCACGACAACTCGGCCGCCAACCGGGTCAACCCCGATCCGGACGCGGCGGTGGGCTGGGGCCAGCGGACCATCGACGAGATGAACATCGGCTGGCTCGACTACTTCCACATCTCGGAGGAGGAGTACGCCGAGCTGCAGGCGGAGGAGTAGCCGCATGCGCCGGGCCGCCGTCGTTCTCGCGCTGGCGGGCGCCGCCGTCGTTCTCGCGCTGGCGGGCGCCGCCGCGTCCGCCGGGGCCCAGCCCCGGCACCCCGTCTACCTGATCTACGACGGCTTCATCGTGAACGCCGACGGCTCGCGGACGCTGGCGTTCGGCTACCACAACCTGAACCACGTCGACGTGACCGTCGACGGCGAAGACAACGCGTTCCTCGCCGGCGCGGCCGACCGCAGCCAGCCCACCGTGTTCCGGCCGGGGCGGCACCGGTTCGCCTGCGTCATGGTCGTGCCGGACGGTCTCGACGCCCGGTTGCAGTGGCGCGTGCGCTTCGCCGGTCACACGTCCACGACGACCCCCCGCATGCTGGACCCTCTCTACGCACTGGAAGAGGCGAGCGCGCGGCGGGCGGTCGAGGGCATCGTGGTCGACGGGTCGCCCCCGGGAACCTGCCTGGAGCGGGTGGCTTCGGGCGAACGGCCATAGGCGAACGGCCGCACGGAAGCCGACCACGACCGGGCCAACGCCGAGAGGGTAAGCGCAATCCGGCCTCCGAACGTCTACCATGCAGCAGGTTTGCCGCCGCGGACTCACGAACGGCTACGATCCTCGCGCCAGCAGCCTCGGCGGCGGCGACCAGCGGGTCGCGTTCGACGCCCGACCCGACGCCGGCCTCCGCTACTGTCGCGAGGACTCGGGGTTCCGTGTCTTCGCGCCGCCGCCGAGGCGAGAGGGCGGTGAACGCGCAGACGCCGCGGATGTCATAATCCACCTTCGTTCGTGAGCTGGTCGAGGAAGCAGTACGTCCACACTGGAGGAGCTTCGATGCGGAACCCCCGATTCATGATTGCCCGCTCGACGTCGACGGATCGACGCCGGTCGACATGATCGAGGGAAGCCCGAGCTCGCTGGACGTGCGTCCGGGCGGCGAGACGGCGATCCTGGCCGGGTGGTCGGCGCGCCTCGCGTGCGCCCTTGTGTCGTGCGCCCTGGTCCTGGCGGGAACGGCGGCGGCGGCCCAGCAGCAGGCCCTCGCCCCGCAGACCGGCGCCATCGACGGCCCCCCCGCGCCGGTGCCGCCGGCCACCATCAACCGCGACGCGGCCGGCGGGGCGACGGTGCGCGCCGTCCGCCTCGATCAGCCGCTGCTGCTCGACGGCGTGCTCGACGAACTGGCCTACGAGACGACCGAGCCCTTCGGCGGCTTCATCCAGCAGGCCCCCGACGAGGGGGCGCCGGCCACGGAGGCGACCGAGAACTGGATCTTCTTCGACGACGAGTCCGTCTACGTGGGGGCCCGCGTGTACGAGTCGGTCCCGGAGTCGGCGTGGGTCGCCAACGAGATGCAGCGCGACTCGTTCCAGCTCATCAACAACGACGGCTACATCGTCGTCTTCGACACGTTCTACGACCGCCGGAACGGCTTCTCGTTCCGGGTCAACCCCATCGGGGGGTTCAGCGACCAGCAGATCACCGACGAGGGCAACCCCAACCCCGACTGGAACCCCGTGTGGGACGTGCGCACCGGCCGCTTCGACGGCGGCTGGACGGTCGAGATGGAGGTGCCCTTCCAGTCGCTCCGCTTCCGGCCGGGGGCGAACCAGGTGTGGGGCATCCAGATCGGCCGCGACATCCGGTCGAACTACGAGGAGGCCTACCTCACGGCGGTGCCCATCTCGGCCGGCCCGGGGCAGTTCCGCCTGTCGGTGGCCGGCACCCTCGTGGGCCTCGAGGTGCCCGCGGACAGCCGCACGTTCGAGGTCAAGCCCTACGCCATCGGCTCCGTCAACACCGACCGGACCGTCGCGCCGCCGATCTCGAACGCCGGTGACGGGAACGGCGGCGTCGACCTCAAGTACGGGCTGACCGAGAACCTGACCGCCGACTTCACGCTGAACACCGACTTCGCGCAGGTCGAGGTGGACGAGCAGCAGATCAACCTGACCCGGTTCAGCCTGTTCTTCCCCGAGAAGCGCGAGTTCTTCCTGGAGAGCCAGGGCATCTTCGACTTCGCGCGGGTGGCCGGCTTCGGCGGCTTCGGCGGGTCGGCGCGGGGGAACCTCAACGCGGCGCCGGGGGTCTTCCCGCCCGGCGACGCGCCGACCCTCTTCTTCAGCCGGCGCATCGGCCTCGACGCGACGGGGCGGACGGTGCCCATCCTCGGCGGCGGACGGCTGACCGGCAAGGTGGGCGACTTCAGCGTGGGGGCCATCAACATCCAGACCGACGACGTGTCCACCGGCGCCGCGTCGCCCGCCGGCGCCGCCGGCACGAACTTCAGCGTGCTTCGCATCAAACGCGACATCCTGCGCCGGAGCCGCGTCGGCGCGATGTTCACCAACCGGTCGATCTCGTTGAACGGCGACGGCGCGAACCAGGCCTACGGCCTCGACGGGTCGTTCTCGTTCTACGACAACGTCAACCTCTACGGCTACTACGCCCAGACGAGGACGCCGGGCCTCGAAGGCGACGACGAGAGCTATCAGGCCGCGTTCTCGTACGAGGGCGACCTCTACGGCCTCCTCGTCGACCACCTGCAGGTCGGCGGGAACTTCAACCCCGAGATCGGCTTCATGCGCCGCCACGACTTCCGGCGCAGCTACGTCCACGCGCAGTTCAGCCCGCGGCCCGAGGGCATCGAGGCGGTGCGCCAGTTCACGTGGGCCGGCAGCCTCGACTACATCACCAACGGGGCCGGGCAAATCGAGACCCGCATCCTGTCGGGGCGCTTCCAGACCTCGTTCGAGAACAGCGACAGCCTGAGCGCGGACATCCAGCAGGACTACGAGCTGCTGACCGACCCCTTCGAGCTCGCCGGCGCCATGACCCTGCCCGTCGGCGGCTACGAGTTCACCGACTTCCAGGTGTCCTACCGCATGGGGCCGCAGCGCCGGGTGGCGGGCAACCTGTGGGTCCAGCACGGCGAGTTCTTCGACGGCGACATCACCGCCGTCGGCTACTCGCGGGGCCGCATCGAGGTGACGCGGCAGTTCGCGGTCGAGCCGAGCGTCTCGCTGAACCGCATCACCCTGCCGCAGGGCGCGTTCACGGCCCGGGTGACGACGACGCGGCTCACCTACACCTTCACGCCGCGCATGTTCGCGAGCGCGCTGCTGCAGCACAACTCGGTCGACAACGTGCTGAGCACCAACGTGCGCCTCCGCTGGGAGTATCAGCCGGGCAGCGAGCTGTTCGTGGTGTACAACGACCAGCGCGACACCTGGCTGAGCCGCGGCTTCCCGATGCTCGAAAACCGCGCCTTCGTGGTGAAGGTCACCCGCCAGTTCCGCTTCTGAGCCGACACCGTCCGGTTGCACTCCTCGCCGAAGGCGTCTCCGCCGGGCGGGCGGGGGCCGCGGCGACAGACCCCGTTACGCGAGGTCCAAGTGAACGTTCGTCTGACGACGCTCCTCCACGACATCCTGACCAGCCGCGTCTACGACGTCGCCCGCGAGACCCCCCTCGATCCCGCGGCGGCGCTGTCGAGCCGCCTCGGCAACGCGGTGCTGCTCAAGCGCGAGGACCTGCAGCCGGTGTTCAGCTTCAAGCTGCGGGGCGCGTACAACAAGATCGCCCATCTCGACGAGGCCGAGCGCGCGCGCGGCATCATCACCGCCAGCGCCGGCAACCACTCGCAGGGCGTCGCCTGCTCGGCGCGGAAGCTGGGGCTGCGCGCCGCCATCGTCATGCCCGAGACGACCCCCCGCATCAAGGTCGACGCGGTGCGCGCGCTCGGCGCCGAGGTGGTGCTGCGCGGCGACAGCTACCCCGAGGCGCAGGCCCACTGCGACGGGCTGGCGGCGAAAACCGGCGCGACCTTCATCCATCCCTTCGACGACCCCCTCGTGATTGCGGGCCAGGGGACGATAGGGGCCGAGATTCTGCGGCACACGCGCCGGCCCGCCGCCGTCTTCGTGCCCGTCGGGGGCGGCGGGCTGATCGCGGGAATCGCCGGCTACGTCAAGTCGCTGCAGCCCGACGTGCGGGTCGTCGGCGTCGAGCCGTTCGAGGCCGACGCCATGTACCGGGCCCTCGGCGAGGGCCGGCGCGTGGAGCTCGACCACGTGGGCATCTTCGCCGACGGCGTCGCGGTGCGGAGGGTCGGCGCCCTGCCGTTCGCCATCGCGAAGGACACGGTGGACGAGATCGTGCGGGTCAGCAACGACGAGACGTGCGCTGCGATCAAGGACATCTTCGACGACACGCGCACGGTGATGGAGCCGGCCGGCGCGCTCGCGGTGGCGGGGCTCAAGCGGTGGGTGGCCCGGGAGGGCGCGCGCGGCCGGACGCTGGTGGCCGTCGCCAGCGGCGCCAACATCAACTTCGACCGCCTGCGCTTCGTGGCCGAGCGCGCCGAGGTCGGCGAGGCGCGCGAGGCGCTGCTGGCGGTGACGATTCCCGAACGGCGGGGCGCGTTCCGCGAGTTCTGCGCCACCATCGGCCGGCGCGTCGTCACCGAGTTCAACTACCGCCTCAGCGACCGGCAGATCGCGCACATCTTCGTGGGGCTGGCCGTCCAGTCGCGCCGCGACGCCAGCGACGTGGCCCGCCTGCTCTCTGCCCGGGGCTACGAGGTCGAGGACCTCACCGACAACGAGATGGCGAAGCTCCACGTCCGCCACATGGTGGGCGGACGCGCCTCGGCGGTGCACGACGAACGGCTGTGCCGGTTCGAGTTCCCCGAACGGCCGGGCGCCCTCATCGACTTTCTCGACAAGCTGGCCAACCGGTGGAACATCAGCCTGTTCCACTACCGCAACCACGGCGCCGACTTCGGCCGGGTGCTGGCCGGGCTCGAGGTGCCCGACGCGGAGACGCCCGACTTCCGGGCGTTTCTCGAAGCGCTCGGCTATGCCTATACCGTCGAGGCCGACAACCCCGCGTACACGTTCTTCCTGCAGCACTGAGCGGGCGCGAGACGACACGGTGCCCTCCAAGTGGGTGCACGTCAGAATTGTTGGGGGCCAGATGGGAGACGGCGCCCGGAACTCCAGCGCGCCGGGTATGCGCTGGACAGCCCCGAGGCCGACGCCACCATCGCCCTGCGCCGCTGCAAGCTCAGCGACTGCTTCGGGACTTCCGGGAACGACGAGCGGCAAGGGCGCCTGACAGTCATCCCACGAATCTGACGTACACCCCCTCCAGGTTTGGAGATGGACGCGGGCGTGGCACAAGATGAACCGCATCCGCGGAACTCAGGAGCAGATGATGACAACGCTGTCGGGCTCGAGACATGACATCGGTCGAATTGTCGCTTCGAACCTGGCGCTCGGCTGCGCGTGGATGATGGGCGCGGTCGCCGCATCCGCGCAGGGCGCCTTTCAGGTCGAGGAAGCCACCATCGGCGACATTCATCGCGCGATCCGCGGGGGCGAGACGACCTGCGTGCAGGTGGTGGAGGCCTACGTCGAGCGCGCGAGGGCGTACAACGGCGTCTGCACGCAGCTCGTCACCGCCGACGGCGCACCGGTCGCGCCGGGCCCGGGCGCCGTGCGGGCCGGCGCCCCCATCGAGTTCCCCGCCGCCACCGTGCCGGTGCGCGAGATTCTGCCCGACTACGACGACTACCGGGGGCGGCCGATCGAGTTCGGCCGGATGGAGCCCACGCGGTCCGACCCGGGCGTCCAGCAGCAGTACGGCATGGTCGTGGGCATGGCGGGCGCCGGCCAGCTCAACGCGCTGAGCACGCTCAACCTGCGCGGCGAGCGCTCGGTGACCTGCCAGGCCGGGTGCGACGCGCACCCGTCCGACGGTGCGCTGCCCGCGCACTGCCCCGCCGCGTGCGAGGCGTTCCGGCGACAGCCCGACGCGCTCGAGCGGGCGGCCGAGCTCGACGCGCGGTACGGCAGGGACCCCGACCTCGAACGGATGCCGATGTACTGCGCGGCGATCTCGTTCAAGGACGTCTTCGACACCACGGACATGCGTTCGACGAGCGGAGCCGACACCGCCTATGCGATGGACGCCGCGCCGCGCGACGCGACGGTCGTCGCCGAGCTGCGCGCCAAGGGCGCCATCGTCTACGCCAAGGCCAACCTCTCGGAGTACAACGCCGGCGGCGGCGACCCGGGGGGCGCCGTCGCCCGATCGCGGACGTTCGGCGCGGGCGTCGCCCGCAGCAGTTGGGCCGGCCCCGCGTGCAACGTCTACGACACGGCGCGCGAGCCCGGCGGCTCGAGCTCGGGGTCTGCGGTTTCGGTCGGCGCGAACCTCGCCACCTGCTCGATCTGCTAGGAGACCGGCGGCTCGTGCCGGCAGCCGGCGTGGCGCAACGGCGTCGTCGGCCTCGTGACGACGAAGGGGCTCGTGCCCTACGGCGGATCGACCGGCGTCGAGCCCTACCTCGACCGGGGAGGCATCAACTGCCGCACCGTCGAGGACGCCGCCCGCGTGCTCGACGCGCTCCGGAACCCCGACCGCGGCTTCCACGACCCGCGCGACATCTACGCCGCGCTGCCGCGCGCGCTGGTCCCCGAGGCGCCCTACGCGAGCTTCGTCGTCGACGCCGAGGCGGCCGGGGCCAGACCGCTCGCCGGCGTCCGCATCGGCGTGGTGCGCGAGTACATGGTGAAGCACACCGCCAACGACGCCGCGGCGAGCGATCTCGTCAACGGGGAGATCCTGCGCGTGCTGCGCGACGAGCTCGGCGCGGAGATGGTGGAGTCGTCCGACCCGGCGTATCCGGACGACCCGTCGATCCCGAACATGGCGTACGACTTCCACCGGGCGATAGCCGAGATCCTGCCCGTCCACATGCCCGAGTACATCCAGGCCAGGGACGCTGGCGGCGAGTATCGGTTCGCGGTGCCGGGTCACGACGTGACCAGCCGCGACTATCTCGTGAGGGCGGCCGAGGGCATCGTGCCGCTGTCGGCCGACCTGAACCTCCGCAGCATCAACCGCTCGCCGCGCACCCTGAGCTTCAGCTTTCACCTGGCCCAGTACCTGATGCGCCGCGGCGACGCCGCGGTGACCGACTGGGCGAGCCTGAACGCCAACTCGAAGTACTACAGCGAGCGCCGCGCGGTGGCGATGCGCAACTGGGAGAACGCCCGCGACATCCGCTCGGCCGGCATCACCCGGCGCGTGAGGATGCGCGAGGTCATGCGGCTCGTCCTCCTCAACGTGCTGCACCGGAACGACCTCGACGTGCTCGTCAACCCCACGATCACGGTGCCCCCGGTGCGAATCGGCTACGCCGGGGAACCGTCGGTCAACGACCGTCCGACCGGCCGGTTTCCCACGAGCGCGAACCTCGGCATTCCGGAGATAACGGTGCCGGCCGGCTTCAACCGGATCGTCTACGACCCCGAGTACGTGCTGAACGACGACCGGGACGGCTACGACAACGTCACCGGCAGCCGCCGGACGGAGCTCGACGCCGCGCTCCCGGTCGGCGTCTCGTTCTGGGCGGGCCCCGGCGACGAGCCCATCGTCCTGCGCGTCGCGTCGGCCTACGAAGCGGCCACGAAGCACCGCCGGCCGCCGCCGGACTTCGGACCTGTGGACCGATGACGCCGACGTGCGAGAAGGCGCGTGCCCGGACGAGTCGATGGCCGAGGGGACCCGACCGGCGTCGACTCGCGGCTGCTGATAAAATCGCCGGTCTCCGCGACGGACCCGCTACGGAACCGGAGAGTCCGATGCCCATGAAGCCGCTCATCGCCGTGCTCGCCCTCGCGTTCGCTGCAACCGCCGGCGCGCAGCCGGCCGGGTTCGACCGCCTGCCGCCCGACGTCCTCGACGCCGCGCCGCCGTCGGAGCGCGTCACCGGCGAGCCCGGCGCCATGAAGATCCGCCGAACGTCGTGCCGCACGGCGCCGATGGATGAGATCCGGCGGCGCATCGTCGACCTCGCGGTGCAGGAGTGGGCGTTCTTCGGCTTCATCGTCGTGGACCAGACCGTGGTCGAGGAGTCCGGCTCGGGCCAGCCGCGCCGGCGCCGTTGGCGGCGCCCCGGTCGGGCCGAGTCGGCCCGCGTGGCCGCCTCCATCGCCGGCTACTGGACGGTCACGCCGCAGGGCGGCTGGATCATCGGCGAACAGAACGACGCCTGGGGCGGGCCGCGCGGCGTCGCCTCGCGCTGGCGCTACCCGTGGTCGGCGGCCTTCGTGTCGTGGGCGATGTGCGAGGCCGGCCTCGGCGAGGCGTCCCGCTTCCAGCGCGCGGTAGCGCACCACGCCTACATCGATCAGGCCATCCGCGCGCGCGACGGCCGAGCGCCCGACGCGGCGTTCGCGGCCTACGACGTCGGCGAGGCGCCGATCGTGCCGGGCGATCTGCTGTGCAGCGCGCGCCGGCCCGCCTACCGTTCCATCGCCGAGCGCCGGCGCCAGCTCGGCGTCGGCGCCCGGACCCACTGCGACATCGTCGTGAAGGTCGAGCCGTCGCCCAGCCGCATTCTCGCCGTCGGCGGCAACGTGCGCGGCGCCGTGAGCCTGAAGCTGCTCCCGGCTGCCGATGACGGTCCCGACGGCAGTCTCCGCCCGCTACCAGGCCGGAGGCGGATCTTCGCCCACCTCAAGCTCCGCGCCCCGTCCCTCGCGGCCGACGCGCTCGACCGCACGCCCACGATGCGCGCGGTTCGGTGCACCGACGGCTTCCCGCTGCCGCCACCGGCAGCCGCCGCCGGCCTCGTCGGTCCCGGCGCCTTCTGCTGAGTCCAGCCGCAACGGAGTACGGCGCCTCGCCCGAAATCATTCCGGTTTCCGGACCCGGGTGACGCGGCATGGCTTCCGCGCCCTCCGGCGAGTCGCCCTCCCGTCGAGAGCCCGCGGGCCACGACAGCCCGCGTCCCGGGTCCGTCCTCCAGGGGTTGAGCCCGGCCAAGGAGGAAGAGCCCCCTCCCCCGCGTCGGCACTTCGAGGCGTTTCGGGCGCAGCCATGAGACGATGCTCACCGACCGAGAAGCGGTGGCGGCCGTTCTGGCCGATACCTCATGGGCCGGTCGTCGGCGCCCTGCGATGAACGAAGCCGGTCGACCGCACGTCCAATCGGGCACGGAGCAGGAACGAAACGGGGGGCGCGGGGTCCAAACGTCCCGGGGGAAGAGATGCGCTACTTCACCGCTACGCTGACGCTGCTGGTCTCGCTGGCGGCAACGCCCGTCCTGGCCCAGATCGACGCCCGGATGCTGCGCCATCCCGACGTCTCCGAGACGCAGATCGCCTTCGTCTACGCGGGCGACATCTGGGTGGTCGCCAAGGAGGGCGGCTCGGCCCGCAAGCTGAGCTCGCCGCCCGGGGAAGAGTCCTTCCCGCGGTTCTCGCCCGACGGCAAGCAGATCGCCTTCAGCGGCAACTACCACGGCAACACCGACGTCTACGTCGTCCCGACCCTGGGCGGCGCGCCGTTCCGCATCACGCACCATCCGGGCGGAGACCGGGTCCTCGACTGGACGCCGGACGGCCGCGGCGTCCTCCTCGCCTCCAACCGGCGGAGCGGCCTGGCCGCCTTCCGGCAGATCTACCGCGTCGCCGTCGAGGGCGGTCAGCCCGAGCGGCTCGCCGTGCCGTACGGGGAGTTCGGCACGCTGTCGCCCGACGGGCGGCGCATCGCCTACACCCCCGAGACCCGCGGGTTCCGCACCTGGAAGCGCTACCGGGGCGGGGCCGCACCCGAGATCTGGCTCCTCGATCTCGAGACGCTCGACGCCGAGAACGTCAGCGACAGCCCCGCCAACGACGCCCAGCCGATGTGGCACGACGACACGCTGTATTTCCTCTCCGATCGCGGGCCGGCCCAGCGATACAACATCTGGGCCCACGACCTGACGACCGGCGCGAAGCGGCAGGTGACCACCTTCACCGACTTCGACATCACATTCCCCGCCATCGGGCCGTCGGACCTCGTCTTCCAGGCCGGGGGCCGGCTCTTTCGCATGGACCTCGCCACGGAGCGGGTCGCGGAGGTCGCAGTCGACGTCGTGACCGATCTGGCCGCCCTCGTCCCGCGCACCGCGGACGTGGCGAGCCGCATCACGTCGGCGGGAATCTCGCCGACCGGGCAGCGCGCGGTGTTCGAGGCGCGGGGCGAGATCTTCACGGTCCCCGCCCGGCACGGCGCGGTTCGGAACCTGACGCATTCGTCGGGCGCGGCAGATCGATTCCCGGCCTGGTCGCCGGACGGCCGGTGGATCGCCTCGTGGAGCGACAGCGGGGGCGAGTACGAGCTGACGCTGCATCGGGCCGACGGCACCGGCGAGCCGCAGGTCGTGACCGCGCTCGGGCCGGGGTTCCGCTACCGGCCGTTCTGGGCCCCCGACAGCACCAGGCTCGCCTTCATCGACCACACGCAGCGCATCCACGTCTTCGACCGCGAGACCGAGGCGCTGACCGAGGTCGACCGCGGGCTGCACATGCTCCATAACGCGCTGGCCGGCTTCGAGCTGAGCTGGTCGCACGACAGCCGCTGGCTCGCCTGGTCCCGAGGGCTCGAGACCACCAACAGCGCCATCTTCCTCTTCGATACCGAAGCCGGCGAGCGGTTCCAGGTGACCTCCGGCTACTACAACGACTTCCGGCCCGTCTTCGACCCGGCCGGGAAGCACCTCTACTACTACTCGAACCGGACCCTCGCTCCGGTCTATTCCGATCTCGACGCCACCTGGGTCTACCCCAACGCGACGAACATCGTGGCCGCGACCCTGCGCGACGACGTGCCGTCCCCCCTCGCGCCCCGCAACGACGAGGAGCCCGTCGCGGAGGACGACGACGAGGACGAGCCCGGCGAGGGCGAGCCCGGCGAAGAGGCGGCCGGGGAAGCGGACGACTCCGGGCCCGAGTCGGACGAGGACGACGCCGGCCCGGCGCCGCTCGACATCGACGTCGACGGCTTCGAGGGCCGAGCCGTGATGCTGCCGGTCGAGGCCGGGAACTTCGGCCGCCTGCGGGCGGTCGACGGCAAGGTCGTCTTCCACCGCAGGCCGCACGCCGGCGGCGCCGGCGACCAGCCGAGCCCCATCGTCGCCTGGGACCTCGAGGAACGGGAGGAGCAGACCATCCTGCCCGACGGCGACAGCTTCGAGATCTCGGCGGACGGCAGGAAGCTGCTCGTGTCGAACGAGCGAGCGTGGGCGATCGTCGACGTCGCGCCGGGACAGACGCTGGAGAACCGCCTGGCCACCAACGCGCTGACGATGACGCTCGACCCGCCGGCCGAGTGGCGGCAGATGTTCGACGAGGTGTGGCGCACCTACCGGGACTACTTCTACGACGACGACCTCCACGGCCTCGACTGGCACGGACTGCGGGCGCAGTACGGCGGCCTGGTCGACCAGGCGGTCACGCGCTGGGACGTCAACTTCCTCATCGGCGAGCTCATCGGCGAGGTCAACGCGTCGCACACCTACGTCGGCGGGGGCGACACCGAGACGCCGCGCCGGCGCGGCGTCGGCCTGCTCGGCGTCGACTGGTCGCTGGAGAACGGCGCCTACCGCATCGCCCGCATCGTGCGGGGCGCCGCCTGGGACATCGAGGACCGGTCTCCCCTCGACGAGCCCGGCGTCGACGTCGACGAGGGGGACTACGTGCTCGCGGTCAACGGGAACCCCCTCGACCCCGCGCGCGACCCGTACTCGGCCTTCGAGGGGCTGGCGGGCGAGACCGTCCTCCTCACCGTGAACGACCGGCCGACGACCGACGGCGCCCGCGAGGTCGTCGTGACGACGCTCACGAACGAGGCGACGCTCCGCATGCGGAACTGGATCGAGCAGAACCGCCTGCGTGTCGACGAGGCGTCCGGCGGCCGCATCGGCTACGTGTACGTGCCGAACACGGCGGTCCCCGGCCAGACCGAGCTCGTGCGGCAGTTCAACCACCAGCACGCCAGGGACGGGCTGATCATCGACGAGCGGTGGAACGGCGGCGGTCAGTTGCCCGACCGCTTCGTCGAGTTGATGAACCGCGAGACCGTCGGCCACATCTACTTCCGGCACGGCGCGACCGCGCGTCACCCCACCATCACCCACCGCGGCCACAAGGCGATGCTCATCAACGGCCAGGCCGGCTCGGGCGGCGACGCGTTCCCGTGGTTCTTCCGCGAGATGGACGCGGGCGTCCTCGTGGGCGAGCGCACGTGGGGCGGCCTCATCGGCCCCGCCTCGGGACACCAGCTCATCGACGGCGGCTTCTACACGGCCCCGCCCGGACGGCTCTACCGGAACGACGGCCAGTGGTTCGCGGAGGGCCACGGGGTCGAGCCGGACATCCCGGTGACGGACCACCCGGGCGAGCTCGCCAAGGGGAACGACCCGCAACTCGACGCCGCGGTTGCGGAGCTCATGCGCCGCATCCGGGAGGATCCCCCGGCTCTGCCTGCGCCGCCCGCTGACGAGCGGCGGGTCGTCACCGACTCTAACGGCGAGAACGGGGACCGTTAGCTGGACGCGGGTCCACCTGCGCAGGTTGGGGCGGATCACCTCGCGCCGGGAAATACGCGTGTCGTTGATCGAGCAGGGATCGCTGGATCCCCCTCGGTCCCTGCCCGGCCCGCGTGGCTTGTCTTGTCCGGCCGCGCGAGTGCTCTACAGTACCCGTGCGCCCTCCAAGGTCCCCGGCACGTTGACGTCAACGCACCTCTGCGCCGCCCCGGCGTGGGCAATTCCTGCACCCGCCGTTCTCCGCCACCAGCTCGTTCGCATGCAACTCGGGCCGTTCCGCGTTGGCCCCGTTCTTGCTCCGTGAAGCACCTCGTCAACGGCCCGCCGGCCCGGGTTGCCCCCGCAACCCGCCGCGCGCCGCACGCCCCGCACGACGCAGGAGGTGGACTCCGGACGCCGCCAGGAGCGCGAATGCACGACCCCGCCTACAAGCTCTTGTTCTCGCGCCCGCGCATGGTCCGCGACCTGCTCGACGGCTTCGCCGCCCGAAGCTGGAGCGGCCTCCTAGACTTCGAGTCGCTGGCCCCCCTCCCCGCCAGCTTCGTCGGCCGAGAGCTCCAGCAGCGCCACGGCGACCTCATCTGGCGCGTCCGCTTCCGCGGCGACCGATGGCTCTACCTGGTCCTGCTCCTCGAGTTCCAGTCCACCGTCGACCCGGCGATGGCGGTCCGCATCCTGGAGTACACCGCCCTGCTCTACCGGCGGCTGGTCGACCACGACGTGCTCCGAGAACACGGGGCCCTGACGCCGGTGCTGCCGGTCGTCCTCTACAACGGCCGACGGCGGTGGACGGCGCCGGTCGACGTGACGAGCCTGCTGGCGGCTGAGAGCGACACTCTGGCGCGGTACCAGCCGTCGCAGCGATACTATGTCCTGGACGTGGCGCGCGCGGCGGACGCCGACCTGCCGGCGGGCAACCTGGTGTCGGCGCTCATCGGTCTGGAGAAGACGCGCGACGCGACGGGCCTGCGCGGGGCGCTGAAGGCGCTGTTCGACCTTCTGCGGCAACAGAAGGACGGCGCGTTGACGCGGGCGTTCCTGACGTGGCTGCGCCACGGGTTGCGGCATGCGGGCCGGCTGCCGGCAGACGGGGACCATCCGTTGGCGCAGTTGCGGGAGACGCAGACGATGCTGGAAGAGACCGTGCGGGAATGGACGCAGGAATGGCTCGAGCAGGGCCGTGCCCAAGGCATGGAGAAGGGCATCGAGCAGGGCCGCGCCCAAGGCATCGAGCAGGGTCGCGCCCAAGGCATCGAGCAGGGCCGTGCCCAAGGCATCGAGCAGGGCCGCAGCGAAGAGCGGGCGCTGCTCTGCCGCCAAGCAGCCCGGAAGTTCGATACCGGGACCGCCGAGGGACTGGCCGCCGCCCTGGCCGGCGTCACCGACCCGGACCGCCTTGCGCGCGTCGGCGACTGGATCATCGAGTGCGCGACGGCGTCGGACCTGCTGGACCTAGTCCACGGCGAAAACGGGTCGGTAGGCTGAGACGCCGACGCGGCGGAGCCCGGCGGCTGCGCGGCATTGACCTCGAACGCGATCGGATCGCGCACTGAGCGCCCCTGCCGACAGTCCCGACAGCTCTCCGGCCGCTTCCGAGCCGGCGGCGAGAGACGGCCGCTCATGTTTCCGCACCTCGACCGCTATTGGAAGGAGGGAGGGCACTCATGCGCGAGCGAAGCATCGGGATTCAGGAACTCCAGGCGAACCTGAGCCGTTGCCTCGACGAGGTTCGGCGCGGCACGACTCTTCTCCTGACGGACGGCGAGCGTCGGGTGGCTCGCCTCATCCCGGAGCCGGACACCAGCGCCTTGCGGGGCGGACTTCCCATCGCCTGGAGCGGACGTCGGTTGAAGGAGACCAAGCCGAGGGCCCGGCTGCGCGGCGGAGGCAGCATGGCTGACATCGTCAGGGAGAACCGCCGGTGACGCTGCTCTACCTGGACACGAGCGCCCTGTTCAAGCGCTACGTCGAGGAGGCCGAGTCGGAGGCGCTGCTCGACCGGATCGAAGACGCCCCGGCCGTGGGCACCGCCTTGATCACGCGGGTCGAGGTGGCTGCGGCGCTGGCGAAGGCGGTGCGTGATGATCGTATGCCGTCCTCGGAAGCGCGCGAGGCCGAGAGCGATTTCCTCGGCGACTGGGCCGACTTCACCAGAATCGGATTGACGGACGATGTGGCGGGGCGCGCAGGTCGCCTCGCGTGGAAGCACGACCTGCGAGGCTACGACGCCGCGCAGTTGGCGGCCGCACTCGCATGGCGCGATGCGACCGAAGACGCGGAGGACCAGGTCGTGTTCGCTTGCTTCGACAACGATCTGCGCCGGGCGGCTGCGGCGGAAGGCCTCGAGACGTGGCCGGCATGAACGCTGCCGATGTGTGGGTGCCGGGCGGTTACATGCCGTTGTCGCTGCCCCGCCCGGCGGGACGTGTCGCGCTGTCTGGGCCGGGCCGATCACTCAGCTCGATGCCTGCCGTCGTGAATGTGGCCGTCGTCCGCAGTATCCGCCTGGCCGACCTCAGAACGTGGCAATGGGGTTGATCGGCGACCCGGTGCCGCGCGTGGGCAGCGGCGCCGCCGTCAGCAGGAACTCGTAGCGGTTCAGCGAGGCGGCCACCTCGCCCACGGCCTCGAGGTCCAGATTGTCGAACAGCGGCATTCCCAGGTAGATGAGCGCGAACCGGTGGAGCGGCCGGGGACCGAGGTCGTCCGCCGCCGTGACGGCCGGGTCCGCGTCGGCCGGCGCCATGTCCTGGGCCGCCTCGCCGCCCAGTATCGCGATGTCGCGCTCGCTGAGCCACGGGATGACCGACGCGTGCAGTCCGGCCGCCGCGCTGGCCACGTCCCAGGGGCCGACCTCGGCACGCCGGGCCCAGCGGCCGGTGCGGATGACCACCACGTCGCCGGCGGAGACGGTCACGCCCGTCGCCGCCTCCCAGGCCTCGATGTCCTCGACGTGGATCGGCGTGCCCGGCTCCAGGTACGGCACGTTGCGGAACCGCGCCATGTCGATCAGCACGCCCCGCGTGACGATGCCCGACTTGGCGTTGTGCACGGTGTTCCTGGCGTGGCCGCCGCGGGCCGCGACCTCGGCGGGGTCGGGCCGGTAGTCGTTGTAGGTCACGCCGTCGCCGATGAAGTTGTGGTTCAGGAAGTCGAGGTGGGTGTGGATGAACCCGTGGTACGCGATCCGGATCTCGTCGGCGGTGATCCCGAGCGGGGTGACCTGATACGGCCGCGGGCCGTCGATCGTCGCCTCGGTCTCGGCGTCGCGCGCGAGCGAGACGGAGATGCCCTCCCGCACGAGGGTGGCCGCCTGCCTGCGCTTCTCCGGCGTGATGAGGTTCAGGGTGCCCCTCTCGTCGTCGGCGCCCCACCGGCCCCAGTTCGACAGCTCCTGCTTCCACCGCTCGACATCCGCCTGCGTGACCCGCTGGCCGCCGGCTGATGCCGAGCCCGGCTGGAAGCCCAGGGAGCGGACGGTCTGCCCGAGCAACGGCACCGCGACGACGCCCGCCAGCGCGACGACGGCAGCCAGACTCGATCGTCTCTTGGTCGTTCCCATTGATCCCTCCCTGGTGCCGCTCCGTGGTCATCGCGGCTCCGCGACCCGGAGCCCGAGACGTTCCTCCGCCGATCGGATCGGGCCATCGAAAGGTTCCCGGTCCCGCGTGCCTCACTCCGCGAGGCACGGCCTGATGATAGTCCGTCCGCCGGTTCGCTCAGCGCGTCGTCAGCATCGACCAGCGCAGTGCGGGCGCGAACGCACAGCGGGCCAGGACCGCCAGACGTGCTCGTTCCTCGCCATCCACGCCAGCATGCCCGCCAGCTTCGTCGGCCGAGAACTGCAGCAGCGCCACGGCGACCTCATCTGGCGCGTCCGCTTCCGCGACGACCGCTGGCTCTACCTGGTCCTGCTCCTCGAGTTCCAGTCCACCGTCGACCCGGCGATGGCGGTGCGCATCCTGGAGTACACCGCGCTGCTCTACCGGCGGCTGGTCGACCACGACGTGCTCCGAGAACACGGGGCCCTGCCGCCGGTGCTGCCGGTCGTCCTCTACAACGGCCGGCGGCGGTGGACGGCGCCGGTCGAGGTGACCAACCTGCTGGCGGTGGGGCGCGACGTGCTGGCGCCGTACCAGCCGTCGCAGCGATACCATGTTCTGGACGTGGCGCGCGCGGCGGACGCCGACCTGCCGGCGGGCAACTTGGTCTCTGCGCTCATCGGCCTGGAGAAAACGCGCGACGCGGCGGGCCTGCGCGGTGCGCTGAAGGCGCTGTTCGACCTTCTGCGGCAACAGAAGGACGGCGCGTTGACGCGGGCGTTCATGACGTGGCTGCGCCACGGGCTGCGGCATGCGGGCCGGCTGCCGGCAGACGGGGAGGACCCGTTGGCGCAGTTGCAGGAGACGCAGACGATGCTGGAAGAGACCGTGCGGGAATGGACGCGGGAATGGCTCGAGCAGGGCCGCGCCCAAGGCATCGAGCAGGGCCGCGCCCAAGGCATCGAGCAGGGGCGCGTCCAGGGCATCGAGCAGGCCCGCCACGAAGAGCGGGCGCTGCTCTGCCGTCTGGCGGCCCGGAAGTTCGATGACGGGGCCGCCGAGAGACTGGCCGCCGCCCTGGCCGGCGTCACCGACCCGGACCGCCTTGCGCGCGTCGGGGACTGGATCATCGAGTGCGCGACGGCGTCGGACCTGCTGGCCCGCGTCCGCGGCGACAACGGGCCGGGTGGCTGAGACGCCGACGCGGCGGGGACCCGGCGGCGGCGCGGCATTGACCTCGAACGCGATCGGATCACCGCGGCCGCGGCGTCGAGCAGCGCGGTGCGGGCGCGAACCTGCAGCAGGTCAGGACCGCCGGACATGCTCGCTCCTCGCCATCCACGCCAGTGGAGCGGCCGGCGGCGGGTGCTCAGCAGACGACCAACTGCGGAATCCACCGGAAGTGGCGGTCGCCGGTGCAGAGCACCAGGTCGTGGTGGACCGCGAGGGCGGCGATCCAGAGGTCGTTCGTCGGTATCGGGCGGCCGTCGCGGCGAAGCTGCCGGTGCAACCGTGCGTAGTGGTGGGTCGTCTGTTCGTCGGGCGCGAGCACCGACACGCGGGGGCTGGCGAGGAACCGTTGCAGGTTGGCGGCGTTCGCCGATTCCCGGTTGCCGGCCGCGAATCCGGCCCGCAACTCGGCCAGCACGATGAGCGGCAGGACGATGGCCGGCACGGTTCGAACGAGCTCGACCCGTTCGGCGACTCCGCGCATGAAGTCGCTGTAGGCGTTCGTGTCGAGGGCGACGGTCATGTCCACGACTCGTCGTCGATGCGCTCGAACTCGGCGACGGCGCTGTCGAAGTCCGGGTCTTCCTCCCAGGTGCCGGCCAGATGGTCGAGGTCGGTGTGCCTGGCGGTGGCGTCGAGGGCCAGCCCGCGGGCCAGCGCGTCGATGACGACCGCGTTGAGGCTCTTCGATTCCCGCTTGGCCCGCTGCCGAAGGGCGCGGTCGATCGCGTCCGGAACGGCTCGAATGGTGTACTGCATGACGTGTATGCAGGCATGGTAACACCCCGGCGCAGGCATGGGAGCAGGCACACGTGCCCCGGCGCGGACCAGACGGGTGCCCCGTTGCGGTTCGCCGCACAGAACGCGCTCGTGCTCGAGCGCGGCGTGCTGTCGATCACGCCCGACGGCCGCTACGACATGGCGATCCCGTCGATGGCCCGGTGGCTGGCAGGCGAACGGTGAGCACCGACGCCGGGACGCGGTGGCATCGCGCGTATACTCGCCCCGTGGGCTTCGATTCCGAGTTGGCGCGAGCGCTTCTGGAGGAAGTCGACCGCGACACGGCCGCGTTCTTCGCCGGCCGTCGCGCGGAGATCCAGCGGTTCGACGAGGCGCTTCGCACGGTGGAGCGCCGCTTCGAGGGCAACGAGCGCGCCCTGTTCCTCGTCTACCAGGGCGCGCCGGGCTGCGGCAAGACCTCGCTGGTCTCCCATCTGCGGAAAGCCCGCCCGGAGGAGATCGGGCTGCTCGTCAACGTCCAGCCTTCGGATTTGGCGAGCGTCTCCGCGCTGACCGAGCAGGTGCGCCGCACGGCGGAGGATGCCGGTCCGGCGGGCAGCCGGGTGGCGGCCCGTTTCGCGCAGGCGCTGGCCTCCTACCTGCGCATGGGTGGTTCCGGCGCCGAACTGCGCAGCCTCATGGCGGACCGCACGGCCAGGCGGGCCAAGGTCGTGCTGCATCTGGACGAAGCCCAGGTCATCGACGAGTCGGCCAAGGCGGGCCTCTTGATGCTGCACACGCGGGGCCTCGGCGCGCCGTGCGTCTTCCTGTTCACGGGCCTGAGCCACACGGCGCAGCGGATCGACACCGTCAGGGGCGGGTCGCAGGCCGGGGAGAACACCGTCTTCAACATGGGCGCGATGGCCGCCGAGGAGTGCGCCGAGTCGACCGCGATGATGCTCGCCGCGCTCGGCGCGGGTGGCGGCGACGCGGAGAAGGACCGGGCGGCGGGGCTGGCCGCGGAGCTGTCGTACGGCTGGCCCCAGCATCTGCACATCGCCCAGACGGCCCTGTGCCGCGAGCTGCTGCGGACGGACGGGACGCTGCGGGGCATCGACTCGGACCGGGTGCGGACCGAATCGGACCGGCGCCGCCACGATTACTACGCCAAGAGGCTGTCCGGCTCCGTCCTCGGCCTGCGGCCGTCGTTCACGGCCGCCGTCGTCGCCCGGGTGACGGCGCTGCGGCCGCACGACTGGCTCACGCTGGCCGACCTGTGCGAGGACGAGCTGCAACAGTCGGGTCTGGCCGCCAACCCGAACTTCGACGCCACCTCGGGCGAGTTCGCCGCCGCGCTGGTCGAGCGCGGCGTGCTGTCGATCACGCCCGACGGCCGCTACGACGTGGCGATTCCGTCGATGGCCCGCTGGCTGGCGGCGGGTACGCGTTGACGCGCGGCAGGCCGCCCTTCCGTTTCGGACCGTGTGCGTCGGAGCCCGGTTGTCAGCTCGCCGATGACACCGCGCCGCAGGCATCAGCGCAGGCAGGCGTGCCCCGGCACGGAGCAAACGGGCGCCCCGTTGCGGTTCGCCGCGCAGACTCCTACAATGGGGTTCCGGCCCGGCCGGAAACCGTGCTCGCACCGAGGAGGCCCGGATGACGACGACGCGAGACCGGCGGCGGACGTTTCCCTGGCAGATCGTGCTCACCACGGCGGTCGCGGCCCTCGCCGCGATGCCCGCCCCGGCCGCGGCGCAGGCCGCGGCCACCGACGAGGTCACCTTCACCCGCGACATCGCCCCGATCCTCCAGCGGAGCTGTCAGAAGTGCCATCAGCCCAACTCGCTGGCGCCGATGTCGCTCATCGACTACGAGGAGGTGCGGCCCTGGGCTCGCGCCATCAAGCTGCGCACGGGGCTGCGCGACAAGCCGGGGGTGATGCCCCCGTGGTACATCGAGAAGGACATCGGCATCCAGCGGTTCAAGGACGACCCGTCGCTGAGCGACGAGGAGGTCGCCCTGATCGCGCGGTGGGCCGACAACGGCGCGCCGCGGGGGAATCCCGCCGACCTGCCCCCGCCGGTGCCGTTCATCGACGTCGACCAGTGGGAGATCGGGCAGCCCGACCTGATCGTGTCGTCGCCGAGCTTCGAGGTGGCGGGTGACGCGCCCGACTGGTGGGGCTCGATCGGCGAGGTGCCGACGGGGCTGACCGAAGACCGCTACGTCGCCGCGATGGAGTACAAGGAGGTCACCGAGTCGAGCGTGGGCGAGACCCGCAACACGGTGGGCGGCCTCTTCGTGGTACACCACGCCACCCTCGGCGTCACCGACCCCGACCCCGACCCGAACGAGGACGATCCGCTGGCCGCGCAGCGCCGCTGGCCGACCCACGAGGTGGGGCGCAACGCCGACGTCTTCGACCCCGAGGCGGGCAAGATCATGAAGGCGGGGTCGAATCTGCAGTTCAACTCGATGCACCTGCACGCGAACGGGGCGGACACGCGGGCCCACCTCGACGTCGGGTTCAAGTTCCATCCCCGCGGCTACGAGCCGACCCGGAAGTGGGTGCGGATGTCGTTCGGCAACGGCGTCGACCTCGACATCGAGGCGATGGACCCCGACCAGCAGGCGGAGGCGTACTTCACCCTGCCGGAGAACACGCTGATCACCATCTTCGAGCCCCACATGCACGCGCCCGGCGTGCGCATGTGCCTCGACGCCATCTGGGGGCACAACGTCCAGACCCTGAACTGCGCCGGCTACGACCACAGTTGGGTGCGGGTCTACAACTACGCCGACGACGCGGCGCCCCTGCTGCCGAAGGGCACCATCCTCAGGATGACCGGCTACTTCAACAACTCGCCGTCGAACCCCAACGTGCCCGATCCGCGCAACTGGTCGGGCGGCGGACACCGCTCGGTCGACCAGATGTTCATCAACCTGATGCGCGGGGTCTACCTGACCGACGAGGAGTTCGCGGCCGAGATGGCGAAGCGGCGCGAGGCCCTCGAGCTGGCCGACGGCGAGGTGGTCCTCGGCTGTCCGCTCTGCGGAACGCTGAAGCTGGCGCCGGCCGAGAACGCCGGAGGCGGACAGTGAGAGCCGTAGCCGGGCGCGGCGGGACACTCGAAGACCGCCGGATGCGCGGTGGTCCGCTTCGCAAGACGCTGAGAGGCCGGGCCGGCGGCGGGGCTCTCGAAGACCGCCCGATACGCGGCGGTCCGCTCCGCGGGACGGTGAGGACCCCGGCCGGCCGCGGCAGGGCCCTTTCGGCGACGGCCGTACTCCTCGCCGGGCTGCTCGTCGTCCTCGCCGTCCAGGACGCGGACGCGCAGGGCTCGCGCCGCGCCTACGACTTCGGCCAGGAGGTGGTGCCGGCCTACGAGGGCTGGGAGCAGAACCCGGACGGCTCGTTCAACCTGGTGTTCGGGACGATGAACCGGAACTGGGAGGAAGAGCTGCACATCCCCGTCGGCCCCGACAACAACATCGAGCCCGGGGGACCCGACCAGGGGCAGCCGACGTGGTTCCTGCCGCGGCGGAACCGGTTCCTCTTCCGCATCCGGGTCCCGGCCGACTTCGGCGCCAAGGAGCTGGTGTGGACGCTCACCAGCCACGGCGAGACGAAGCGCGCCTACGGCACCCTGAAGCCCGACTACTACATGGACGACAACGTCCGCATGGCCAACAACGGGGCCGGCGTCTCCGGCGAGCTGTTCAAGAACGTGGCCCCGACGCTCGAGATCCGCGGCGAGTCGACCCGCACCGTGAAGGCCAACACGCCGGTCACGCTGACCGCGGTCGCGCACGACGAGGACGAGCTGCCGAGGCGGCGGGGCATGCGCCCCGTGGACCCGGGCCGGCCCACGAGCCTGACGCCAATCGCCGCAACCGGCCTCCGGCTCTCCTGGTTCGTCTACCGGGGGGCCGTGCCGGTGACCTTCGATCCGGTGCAGACCAAGGTGTGGGAGGACACGCGGGCCAACTCGAACTCGCCGTGGGGCGCGGGCTGGGAGACGCCCGACCCGCCCCCGGACAACGAGTGGGTCGTGCAGGCGACCTTCACCGAGCCTGGCACCTACGTGCTCCGGTGCATCGCCCACGACGGCGGGCTCGCGACCTACGAGGACGTCACTTTCGTGGTGACGGAGTGAAGCGTTCGTGGGTGACGGAGTGACAGGCGTCGGAGAGCAGTGCAGCTCGCACGGCCGGCGTCCATAGTGACGGAGTGAAGCGTTCGTGGTGACCGCGTGAAGCGGCCGCCGAACTGCAGGTCCTGCGGGCTGTGTTGCGCGACTGCCAGACCTCGGACCAGCTATCGGAACGCCCCCCTCGCGAAGAGGCGCCGCCCGTTGCGCCCCGACGCAGACGGTCAGCGACGGAACCGCAGTCAGGTTGAACCGGCGGAAGCTCCGGTTGCCGCTACTCGCGCGAGCTATGTGTCGCTCCGGTCCGCGAACCGAGCCTCCATCTCACGCCGCACCTCGACGGCCATCCCGCTCGGATCGATCTCCACGTCGCTCCACCCGACGACCTCGCCCGCGCCGATGGCCCGCTTCAGGGTCACCCCGTGGGCGAGGCCGATCGGCAACGCCCCGCGGTCGAGCGACGCCCCGGCCGGGAGCAGCTTCCCGTAGACGGTGAACCCGCCCTCGCCGTCGAGGGTCTCCCCCGCCGCGAGATCACGTTTCGCGGTCGCCGCCACGTCGCCGACGAAGTCGCGCGCGGCGCCGGTCGGCTTCCCGAGCAGCCCCGCCGCGAGAATCGACACGTTCAGCTCGAGCCCGATGAGGTGGAACGGCTTGTACATGGCCGAGTAACGCCCCGATGCGTCGGTGTTCATGCCGTACTGCCGGAAGCAGCTCGCGGTGTAGTCGTTGGGCGCCTCGACGACGACGTAGACGCCCCAGCGCAGGTCGCCGGGCACCGGCCGGCCGTCGCGCTCGAGCGACGACACCACCTCGACCTGCCCCTTGTGGTGGAGCTGGCCGCCGGCCTCGGCCGGCCGCAGCACTTGCGCGAGGTCGTCGCGGCCGCACGGCGGGAACCGCAGGCCGTCGGGTGCGGGCGCGAGGCCGGTGGCGTTGGCGATGGCGGCCATCTCGATGGCCGACTTCGTTCCGTCGAGGAACGAGTTGAACATGCGGCTGTTCATGCCCGCCGCCCGCGCCTCGTCGGCGGTGAGCCCGTAGTGGTCCCACACCGTGTCCGGCGTCGAGGCGTGGTACGACGGCAGGTACTTGGTGCCCTTCCCCGCCGCCACCACGTCGAAGCCGCACGCCCGCGCCCACTCCACCAGCTCGCACGTCAGGGCGGGCTGATCGCCGTAGGCCATCGTGTAGACGACGCCGGCCGCGCGCGCCTCGGCCGCCAGCAGCGGCCCCGCCAGGACGTCGGCCTCGACGTTCACCATCACGACGTGCCGCCCCGCCGCGCACGCCGCGCGCGCGTGCGCGATGCCCGCCGCGGGGTCGCCGGTCGCCTCGACGACGACGTCGACGGCGTCGTCGCGCACCATCTCTATCGCGTCGTCCGTGAACCGCGTCCCGGCGATGCGCGCGTCCGTCCAGCCGACGGCGCGGCACGCGGCGCGCGCGCGGTCCGGATGGAGGTCCGCGATGGCGCGCACCTCCAGGCCGGTCGTCGACGGGACCTGGCTCAGAAACATCGATCCGAACTTGCCGGCGCCGATCAGGCCCACCCGCACCGGCCGGTCGGCCGCAGCGCGCGCGCGCAACTCGTCCCAGAGGTACATTGCGCCCCCATTCAGACCGCCGCGCCCGCGCGCACGAGCTCGGCGAGGCAGTCGTCGGCCAGCGGCTCGATGGGCGCGAAGTCGCGGTGGGCGATCCACGCCGCGCGCTTGAACCGGCGGATGTGGTTGTCGACGTGGCACAGCGAGAGGTAGACGATGCTGCGGCCGAACGGACTGATGTTCGGCGGGCTCGCGTGCACCAGGGTCGAGGCGAAGACGATGATGCTGCCCGGCGGCCCGGTCGGGGCCACGCAGCCGCCCCGCTCCGCGAGCCGTGTCACGGTGGCGCGGTCCAGGGTCCACAGCGGGTAGCTCGTCGTCTCCAGATCGTGGCCGGCCTCGAACACCCCCTGCCGGTGGCTCCCGGGCAGGAACAGCAGCGGCCCGTTGGCGGCGTTCACCTCGTCCAGGAACACCGCGATGTTCATGGCCCGCGGCTCGGGCATCTCGTCGTCGCGGTGCCACGTGCCGAAGTCCTGGTGCCACTGCCACACCTCGCCGTCGAACGCGGCCTTGGCGTTCACCTTGTACTGGTGCATGTAGACCGGGCCGCCGACGAGCTGCATCACCGGCTCGACGAGGCGCGGGTGGCGCCCGAGGCGGCGGAACGCCTCGTTGTAGGTGTGGGCCGCGAACGCGGTGCGGGCGACGCCGCTCGACTCGCGCCACACCTCCTGGCGGTCGAGGGCGTAGACCTCGTCGGCGGCGGCCCGCAGCACCGCCGCCTCGTCGGCCGAGAACCGCGAGGGGAAGAACAGGTAGCCCTGCTCCTCGAATCGTTCGATCTCCTCGGGGGTCAGCTTCATGACGCTCCTCCTGGGTCGAAGCACGTCCCGGGCCGCGGGCGGGCCCGGAATCGGCGCCCCGGCCCCGGTTCACGTACACTGTAGGCCATGTCAGCCTCGACGACCGTCACCAAGTTTACGTGGAACGACATGCCGAAGGAGCGGGTCACCAACCGCATCGACCGCCGCATCGTCACCGGCGAGAGCACGATGGTGGCCCACGTCTACCTCCAGAAGGGCGCCGTCGTCCCCGCGCACTCGCACCGCAACGAGCAGCTCACCTACATCCTGCGGGGCAGGCTCCGGTTCTGGGTGGGCGACGACCTCTCGCAGGTGTTCGACGTCGGCGAGGGCGAGGTGCTGCGCCTGCCGTCCAACGTGCCGCACAAGGCCGAGGCGCTCGAGGAGACGCTCGACGTCGACATCTTCAGCCCGCCCCGGCAGGACTGGCTCGACCGCACGGACGACTACTTCAAGGACCAGTAGGGACGCCCCGCATGCCCGCACTGACCGACTACCGCGTGCTGACGTTCGACTGCTACGGCACCCTGATCGACTGGGAGTGCGGCATCTGGGATGCGCTGCAGCCCGTGATCATGCGCAACCCGGGCCGCGGCGTCACCCGCGACGCCGGCCTCCGCGCCTTCGCGCAGGGCGAGAGCCGGCAGGAGCAGGCCACCCCCGGCCTGCGCTATCCGGAGCTGCTCGCGCGCGTGCACCGGCGCATCGCCGAGAGCCTGGACCTGCGGACGGACGACGACCTCGACGCGGCCTTCGGCGCCTCCGTCCCCCACTGGCCGGCGTTCCCGGACACCGCCGACGCCCTGCGCATCCTCAAGCGGTACTACGGACTCGTCATCCTGTCCAACGTGCATCGCGACGGCATCGCCGCCTCGAACCGGAAGCTCGGGGTCGCGTTCGATGCCATCTACACCGCCGAGGACATCGGGTCGTACAAGCCGGCCGACGCCAACTTCGAGTACATGCTGGCCCGCCTGAAGTCGGACCTGGGGCTGGAGCGGTCGGACGTGCTGCACACCGCGCAGAGCCTGCACCACGACCACGCGCCGGCGAACCGGTTCGGTCTCGCCAACGCCTGGATCGACCGCCAGCGGCTGTCGGAGGGCGGAAGCTGGGGCGCCACGGAGCGCGTCGATCCCATGCCGTCGACCGACTTCGTGTTCTTCTCGATGGGCGAGATGGCATCGGCGGTGCAGGCCGCACACGGATAGCGCAGGTCTCGGCGATTCAGCGCGCGGCGGGTTCGCGGTCCGCTTGACCCTCGCGGTGCGGGGGCCGGACCGGCAGCGCGGCCGGCTCCTCGACTCGTGCCGGGGTTGGTTCGCCGCCTGTTCTTGTCGCCAGTCACCTGGCGTGGTTGGTGGTAGCGTGCTCGTCCTCGCCCCCGGCTTCTCCATCGCCGTCGATCAAGGACCGCAGGCGCCTCCGGACCCCGGTCCACTCGTCCTCCAGGATGCTGTAGTAGATGGTGTCGCGATAGCGCCCGTCGTGCATCAGGGTGTGCGACCGCAGCGTCCCCTCCGGCGTCGCGCCGATCTTCATCAGCGCGCCGCGCGCGCGACGATTGACCGCGTCCGTCTTGAACTCCACACGGTGAGCGGACAGCGACTCGAAGCAATGCTCGAGAAGGAGGTACTTCGCGCGCGTACTGACCCCGCGGCCCTGCGCCGCGGTCGCCAGCCAGGTCCAACCGATCTCGATCCGCCGGTCTTTCGCGGAGGCGTTCCCGAGGGCGGTCCCGCCGACCACCGCCCCGTCCCGGCGGTCGACCACGGCGAACGGCAACAGCCGGCCTGTCCGCTGATGTTCGAGCGCCGTTTCGATGTAGTCGCGGGCATCGGCCGGGGTCGCGAGGCAAGTCACGCTGTGCCGCCAGATCTCCGGGGCCAGACCGACTGCAATCAGACCATCGAGATCCGAGGAAGTCCACTGCCGAAGAAGCACGCGATCGTCCGAGAGCGACACGCTCTTCGTCAAGTCCACAGGTGTCCCTTACAGAAGTGCGCGCCTCGCACGTAGCGAGGACGCGTTTCACGAGTTGAGAGGAGGAAACGAATTCGGTCCGACGACGGCCGAACCAGCCTTGCCCACCGCCCTCGTTTCCGCCGCGACGAGGCCACGTCGCCGCGGTCGGTCTGTCTCAGAACGGCGGCTTCCAGACGGCAACGAGGTCGAGCGAGAACCCCGGCAGGACCGTCTCGCCGGTGACGACGTCCGGTTCGGTGCGCTGTTCGAGGCTGCCGTCGGCACGGTAGACGGCGACCTGTTGCCGAGCGGGATCGACAAGCCAGCCCAGGCGGGCCCCGTTGGCGCGGTACTCCTCCATCTTTCGCCGGGCGGCGGCACGAGAGTCGGACGGCGAGAGCAGCTCGATGACGAAGTCGGGGCACAGCGGCAGGAAGCGCTCCTTGTCCTCGGGAGTGAGCCGCGCAAGCCGGTTGCGGAGGACCCAGGCCGCATCCGGCGCACGTACCGCGCCGTTCGGAAGTTCGAACCCGGTCGAGGAACCGAAGGCGACGCCGGTCCCATCCTCTTCGGCCCAGCGGTGGAGTGCGGCGGCCAGGACACCATTGCGCGCCCCCGTTTCCCCGCCGGCGGGCGCCATCACCGCGATGCTCCCCTCAGCGTTGCGCTCGATCCGCACGTCGCGATTGAGTTGGCAGAACTGGAAGAACTGCTCCCGGGTCATGTCGATGGCAGGGGCCATGTGCAGCTCCAGGGCCGCCGGGCCGGGCCGCTGTTGGAAGACCACCATGACCTCAGGCTACCGCACGAGCCTCACGGGAATCAACGGAGCCGGACCGCTCGCGGGCGTTCGAACCATTGAAGGGCGCTGGAAGCTCGTGGCGAAAGTCCCCGCTGCATTCCAGCGGCGATGCACCCGTGACGGCGTTGTTCGCCAGTTGCACATGCCCAACATACATGCGCCCTCCTCATGCCTTGTGAGGCGGGCGCCTCGGCCGTTCGCCGGACCCATTCCGGCACGGTGCAACGCGAGGTCACCACGGGCTCCCGGGCACGCGACCCCTGACGCCATCCCGGTCAACGGGCCGGTCCGCCGGTCGCGGCGACGAGCCTCGCGGCGACCGTGGAGAGGCCCAGCCGGTGATCGTCCGGGTCGATCCAGCGCGCGGCGTCCTCGCGGACCGCGGCCGGCCGGGACTTGAGGCGGACGTAGACCGGCTCGACGTCGAGATCGTAGTGGGTGAACGCGTGGCGGAAGGCGTCGGCGGCGCGGACCTCGTCGACGAGACCGGCATCGACGCCGGCCTGATCCAGGAATCCGTCCACCGTCTCGCGGGCGTCGCGGTCCGGCGGCGACCAGAGGCCGCCCCAGAGGCCGGCGGGTGGCCGCCGCTCGACGAGGCACGCGCCGTCGGGGTCGACCATCACGAAGAACCGGCGCCGCTCGAGGCGGCGGGGGCGGCGGGGCGCGGGTTCCGGGTACCGCTCGGGGTCGCCCGCGGCGAAGGCCTGGCAGCCGGCGCGCACCGGGCAGCCGCCGCAGCGCGGCCGCCGGCGGCGGCATACCGTCGCGCCCAGATCCATGACGGCCTGGGTGTAGTC
>JAJEFC010000169.1 GCA_022820675.1 Vicinamibacteria bacterium
CCGGCGTCGCCGCCGGCGGCGCACCGGCGGGATCGGCACCGTCGGGGTCGGCCGGCGCCGCCGTCACCTCGGCGAAGCCGTCGCCCTCCTCCTCTCGCGCCCACAGGCGGAGCCCGCCCGGTCCGGCCAGGGCCAGGTCCATTCGGTAGTCGCCGTTCCAGTCGAGGGCGAGCAGGCCGTTGGCGGACGGGGGCGCCCCCGCCGGCCCGGCCGGGAAGGGGAAGCCGGCGCCGCCGTCCGGGTCGCCGAGGCGGCGCGCCTCCTGCCCGTTCGCCGCAAAGACCATCGGCGCGTCCTCGCCGCCCGGCACCACCGCCACCACGGTCTGATCGCCGGATGCGCCGGGGTCGATCGGCTCGGCGACGTAGGCGAGGCTCTCGTCCCGCGGCGACGCCGTAGCGGGCGGCGAGGGCAGCACGAGAAAGCGCATCAGCGGCTCGGCGATGGCCTCGGCGCTGACGCTGACCCGGGCCTGGTCCTCCCGGAATGCGGGCAGGCGCACGAGGACGTTGCGCAGGAGCTGGGCCGGCCGCTGGGCGCTGACCAGGTCCGCCTCGTCGACCGCCGCCGCCAGCCCTTCGAGCTGCGTGACGGCGAGATCCGGCCAGCCGCCGGTCATCCCCTGCAGGCGCTCGACGGTGTCGGTGAGGGCCGGCGCGTCCTGCCGGCGGGCCGCCACCCGCGCGTGCTGCACGAGGACCGCGAGGTTGCCGGGCCGGCGGTCGCGGATCGCCTCGAGCTGGGCCTGGGCCGCGGCCGCCTCGGCGTCGCCCCCGGCCCGGTCGAGCTCCTGGGCGAGGGCGTAGCGGGCCCGCAGGTGGTCGGGATCGAGCTCCACCACCTGTCGGTACCCCTCGACGGCCTCCTCGAAACGGCCCTGGAAGCCGGCGAGCTGGGCCTCCAGGAAGCGCACCTCGGCGCTGTCGGGGGCGAGGCCGCGGGCCGCCTCGATGTGCCCGGCGGCCGCCGTCTCGTTCCCGAACCCGACGTGCACCACCGCGAGGTTGGCGCGGATAGCGGGCTCGTCCGGGGCCAGCGCCGCCGCCCGCTCGAACGCCGCCTGGGCGTCGTCGAGCAGCCCGACCTCGAGGGAGGCCAGACCCCGGTAGACCGCGCGCACCGTCTCGCGGTACTCGGGCGAGATCTGCGACGAGACGCCGGTGGGCATGCCGCCGCAGGCGGCGAAACCCAAGGTGAGCGCGGCACCGCACGCCGCGAGCGTTCGAGAAGCAGGTGCTTTCGTCATCGTCCTGGTCGTAGTCCGGGTCGCCGAAGGGCGGCGTCGTGCAAGACGATGCCGCGGCGGCATGATAGCAGGGACGCGCGCCGGAGACGGAGGGATTGGCGCGGGCGAGACGGCAGGCGTGGCGAGGCTCCTCCGGAGGAAACCCCCGGCTGCCGTGACAACCCGGGTTGACGACCCGCGCAACCGGCGCCCGACCCGCGTGTGCGGGACGCCATTCGCAGGCCCAAGGCGTGGCTGCCCGGCGGCAGCGGCGCCTGCAGTTTCCCTCACTTCCGGGCACCGTCGCCACCCGCCCCGCCGCGAGCTCTTCACAGCGCCGGTTCGGCGGGATTCCCCCACGACGCGACCCATTGGCACGACCGTTGCGATCCATACCGGGCAGGAGCTGTCCGGTCGGCTCGGACAACCGACAGCGCGACATGGGGTCGCGCCTATCTTCGAGGAGGTCACTCATGAGGACACGAAGACTCATGGCGGCGGCGGTGCTGGCGGCGCTTCCGCTCGTCGTCGGAACCCTGCACGCTGCCCCACACCGGTCGACCGACGTCACCGCGTCAGCGCTCTACGCGCTCGGGGTGAGCTGGGACACCGCGTGGGCAATCGGCGAAGCGATTGGCTGCGGCTGGTCGTCCTTCGACATCGCCCTGTAGCAACCCGCGGCGGAGTCCCCGGCCGTGCCGACGTGGGCGAAACGTGCGGCGTGACGGCCGCCCGCATCCCGCTGGCACGACCGTTGCCTGCAAACACCGAGAGCGCGGCGTCGGGTCGCGCCTCACGAGGAGGTCATTCATGAGGACACGGAGATTCCTGGCGGCGGTCGTGTTGGCCGCCCTCCCGCTCTTCGCCGGCGCCCTGGACGCGACGCCGGCGCAGCACGTCATCGAACGTCCGGACGGTCCCCGGTGGCTGCACTCGCTGGGCTTCGATTGGGACGACGCGCTCGCCTACAGCGAGAGGCTCCTGGGCTGCAGGCGCTGTCCGTGGGCCCTCGCCATCGCCCGGTAGTGCGTCGCCCCGCAGGGCTCGCGCCGACGCGGCGCCGGTTGCGCGGAGAACGAGAGCGAAAAGACGGGGGCTCCCGACACGGCAGCAAGGAGAAGGGAGCGCGGGTCGGGTGGAAGGAAGGAGGCGGGATGTTCAAGCGAGTGGTGGTTGCGGTCTTGATGGTAGCTGCGTTGGCGATATCCGTGCCGGGTTCAGCGGTCGTGGAGGCACAGGGGGAGTGCGGACCGCCGCACTGCGATTGGCCGCCGCCGGGATGCGAGCCGAAGGTGTGGTGCGTGTACGTGCCCTGGTTGGGCGGTTGGTTCTGCTGGGTGGACGATCCCTGCGATGCGTGAAGACGGGTCCGCATCTCGGCAGGCTGCCACGGGCTGACGGACGCGGTGAGCCGGTCCCGCACGGTGCTGGGGTGCGGGGCCGGCCAATCGGACGGAATCGGAAGTGCACCCCCCGCGGGGCGGCGTGCGCGGCGCCGCCCGCGGGAGGCCGCTCACACGTCGCTCAGCTCGGTCAGCCGGCCGGTGCTGTCTCCCACCCGCTCGGCCGGCACGTCGAGCTTGCCGAGCAGCGACAGGTAGAGGTTGGTCAGCGGGGTCCCCTCGGCAAAGCGGATGTGCCGGCCGCCCTGCAGGCGTCCCGCCCCGCCGCCCGCGAGCAGGATCGGCAGGTTCTGGATGTTGTACAGGTTGCTGTTGCTCATGCCGCTGCCGTAGAGAATCATCACCTGGTCCAGCAGCGACCCGTCGCCGTCCGGGGTCTCCCGCAGCCGGTCGAGGTAGTAGGCAAGAAGCCCGGTGTGATAAGTGCCCACCTTGATGAGCTTGGCGAGGCTCTCGGGCTTGTTCTCGTGGTGCGACAGCGCGTGGTGCGGGTCGGGCACCCCGATCTCGGGATAGGTCTGCGCGGTCAGCTCGGGGGTCATCAGGAAGCTGACGACCCGGGTCATGTCGGTCTGGTAGGCGAGTACCTGAAGGTCGAACATGACCTTGACGTACTCGCTGAACGAGGCCGGCACGCTCGCGGAGGGGCGCTCGACCACCGGCAGCTCCTGGTCAGACTGGACCTCGGCCCGCTGGATGCGCCGCTCGACGTCACGCACCGCCGCGAGGTAGTCGCCGAGCTTGGCCTGGTCGGCCGACCCGAGCCCCTTGCGCAGCCGCGCGACCTTGCGGGTCACCGCATCGAGGATGCTCTGGTCCTCGCGGCGCCGTGCGCGCCGTGCCTCGGGGTCGGTGGTGGCGCCGTCGCCGAACAGCCGCTCGAAGAGCGCCCGGGGGTTGCTCTCCATCGGCAGCGGGGTCGTCGGCGTGCTCCAGGACAGGGTGCTGATGTAGGCGCAACTGAAGCCGGCGTCGCAGGCGCCGGCGAACTCGGGCAGGCCGATGCCGACCTCGAGCGAGGCGAGCTGGGTCTCCCGCCCGAGCACCTTCGCCGCGATCTGGTCGACGGAGGTGCCGGCCCGGAAGTCCGCCCCCTCGGTCGGCTTGGCGTGCACCCCGGTGAGGAACGCCCCGGTGATGCGACCGTGACCGCCGGCGGGATCGCCCGGAAGCTGGGCGGCGGGAGCGTGGTCGAGCCCGGTCAGCACCTGCAGCCGGTCGCGGAACGGGGCCAGCGGCTGCAGGATCGGGGAGAGCTCGAACCCCTTGCCTTCGACGGCGGGGGTCCAGTTGTTCATGACCGCCCCGTGCGGGACGTAGACCACCCCCAGCCGCGGCTTCGCCCGGGCCGCCGTCCGCTCGAGCGCGGTCAGGGCCGGGACCATGCCGTCGAGCAGCGGCAGGGCCACCGCGGTCCCGAGGCCGCGGAGCACGGTGCGTCGGGGAAGCGCCTGTCGGGTGATGATCATGACTCCGATCTCCTCAGTTGGAACGGGAGACTGCGCGCGATGCCGAGGATTATAGACGACCACCGGTAGTCGTCGGCGGCGGCCTCGCGCACGATGGCGCGGATGGCCGGGCGATCGTAGTGCTCGACGCCGCGCCCGAGGGCATAGGTCAGCAGCTTCTCGGTGACGGTAGCGACGAACTCGCCGCGGCGGCCGTGCAGGATGTCGCGCAGCTCGGGCAGGCCGTCGAAGGCGGCGCCGTCGGGCAGCACTCCGGCGGTGTCGATGGGCGCCCCGCCGGCGTCGGCGTCGCGCCACTGCCCCACCGCGTCGAAGTTCTCGAGGGCGAAGCCCAGCGGGTCCATGCGCGAGTGGCAGCCCGAGCAGACGGGGTTGGCGCGGTGCGCCTCGAGCCGGGCCCGTAGCGACGTCGCCTCGCCGCTCTCCGCCTGCTCCTCCAGCTCGGGCACGTCGGGGGGCGGGGGCGGCGGGGGCGTGCCGAGCAGGTTCTCGAGGATCCACTTGCCCCGCACCACCGGCGAGGTGCGGGTGGCAAGCGAGGTCACGGTGAGGATGCTGCCCTGCCCGAGCAGCCCGCGCCGCCGGTCGTCGTCCCACTCGACGCGCCGGAAGCGGGGGCCGTACACGCCGGGGATGCCGTAGTGGCGGGCCAGCCGCTCGTCGACGAAGGTGTAGTCGGCGGTCAGCAGCTCGACCACGCTGCGGTCGTCCCGCAACTGGCTGCCCACGAACAGCTCGGTCTCGCGGACGAGGGCGTCGCGCAGGTTCTCGTCGAAGGCGGGGAAGGCGTTGACGTCGGGAGACACGGTGCGCATGCGGCGCAGGTGCAGCCACTGCGCCGCGAAGCTCGTGACGAGGGTCCCGGCGCGCTCGTCGGCGAGCATGCGCCGCACCTGCGCCTCGAGCACCTCGGGGTCGCGCAGCCGGCCCGCCTCGGCCGCCTCGAGCAGCTCGTCGTCGGGAATGCTGGCCCAGAGGAAGAACGACAGCCGCGCCGCGAGCTCGACGTCGCTCAGGCGGTACGCCGTCGCGGGGGCGGCGCCGGGCGGGTCGCGCTCGATGCGGAAGAGGAACTCGGGGTCGACGAGGATGCTCTCGAGCGCGCGCCGAACGCCGGCGCGGAAGTCGCCATCCACCCGCCCCTCGCGGTAGAAGACGAGCAGGTCGTCGACATCCTCGTCGGTCACCGGCCGGTGGAATGCCCGCCGGGCCAGCGTCCCCACGATGCGCGCGGCGCAGACCTCCTCGTCGGCCGGCGACGCGGGCTCGCACACGAAGATGCGTCGGCGGCTGGGAGTGTCGGCGGCGGCGCCCGCAGCCTCGACGGCGGCGGCGCCCGAAACCCCGGCGGCGG
>JAJEFC010000264.1 GCA_022820675.1 Vicinamibacteria bacterium
CGGGCTGAATCCCAACCGGTCGGTGCTCCCGGAACTGTCCGCCGGGTCGTTGCGGCCTGAGCGCGGCGAGTCACGGCGGCACACGAGGGCCGACAGCCTCCAAATTCTCACCCGCCGGAGGGGGTTTTCTGGCAGGCACGAGCTATCCTGTTGGCAGGACGAACGCGTCCGAGACCTAAAAGGGGCGAGTCCTTCAGCACCAGACGACTCCATCGAGTCGCGGTCGCCTGAGGCGTGAGCCCCTTCCCTTTCCGACTCCCGACCCGGGCGTTGCGGCACGTCGAGCGCGGCAGGGACGTCACCGCACGGCCGGGGCCGCTTCCCGCAGGCGCCGCCGGAAGTCGTCGGCGTCGCCGCACGCCAGAGCCACGGCCAAGACGGCGTCGAGCGCGAGATCGGCCGTGCGCCGTACGGCGTCAGCGAGACCCGCGGGCACGTCGATGCCCCGCAGGCGGAGCGTCGCCAACACCGCGTCCACCATTGCGTCTGCGCGCCTCCTGGCAGACGACGATTGTAGCTCGGAAACCGCCGGTGGCCTGCCCCCGACGAATCCCAAGCCGTCGGGGTGCTGCGCGACGCGCGGCCATGAGCCTTCGCTCCCCCGGCGCGAACCGGATCGACCCTGCCGCGGTCGGAGCCTCTCCGACCCCGGCCAGGCGGCCGAGGCGCGCCGGGGCGAATCGCATCCACCCCTGCCGCCGTCAGAGCTGCTCGGGCCGTTCCCTGTCGCGGCGGACGAGGCTCGCGAGCACGCGGTCCGGCAGGTGGCGCACCAGGTAGCGGACGAGGAGGGACATGCGCCACGGGAACTCGTAGACCTTCCGCTTCCGGCGGATGGCGCCGGCGATGAGGCGAGCCGCGCGGTCGGTGTCCATCAGCAGGGGCATGCGGAAGCGGTTGCGCTCGGTCATCTCCGAGCGCACGTAGCCGGGATGCACGGTGGTGGCGTGGATGCCGGCCCGGGCCCAGTCGGGCCGCAGGCCCTCGACGAGGCGGGTGAGGGCGGCCTTCGAGGCGCAGTAGCCGGCCGCGCCGGGCAGCCCGCGGTGGGCGGCGAGGCTGGAGATCACCACCACGTGACCGCCCCCGCGCTCGCGCATCGACGGCACCACCGCCTCGATGGCGTAGAAGACGCCGAAGACGTTGACGCGGAACTCCGCCTCCAGCGCGTCGGCGGCGGGGACCAGGGCGTCGGTCCCGAGGGCGATGCCGGCGTTGGCGACGAGGAGATCGACGGGGCCCAGCCGCTCCGTCAGGCCGGCTATCGCGCGCTGTATCTCGTCGCGCCCGGTGACCCCCGCGGGTACGCATTCCGCGCGACCTCCCTCGTCGCGGATCTGCGCAGCCAGTGCATCCAGCCGGTCCGCTCGACGCGCGATCAGCCCGACCCGGTACCCCTCGCGGGCGAGCTCGACGGCGAGGGCCCGTCCGATGCCGCTCGACGCGCCGGTGACGATGGCAACCTCTCCCATCTGTGCGTCCCTCCAGGCCGGAGTCGCGTGACGAAGCTCCCAGCCCGTGGCAAGAGCCTCTCTGGCGTTTCCGCTGCCCATGTGTCCGCGTCGCGGTCGCGCGGCAGCAGGGCGCTTCGCCGGAGACCGCCCACCTTCGTCATTTGCGGGATGCAAGACCTCGCAGATCCGGGCTCCGGCCGACGCGCTCCGATAGGTGTCCTGCAAACCTGGGACCAACAGGACCCGCACCCCCGCGCCTGCGGACCTACGCGTCTGGGAGCAGGGGCTGTGGCAGCAAGCCAGCCCGCACCCCCGCCCCTGCGGACCTACGCCCGGCCGACGTCGCCGACCGACGCCGCGACGCCCCCGCACCCCCGCGCCTGCGGAACTGCGCCTCACGGCGGCTCCCCGGCAGGCGCCTTGCGCCGGCTCCCCCGTCCCGGTAGAGTGGCCGGACGGGAACGAGGGAGGATACCGATGGGCAGATCGACACGCAAGGAAGCAGGCGTCAGTCGGCGGGCCTTCATCAGGCGCGGCGCCACCGCCGGGGTCGGGGCCACCGCGCTGGCCGGGGTCGGCGCCCGGGGGGCCGAGGCCCAGAACTTCTGGGACGTCTCGGCCGACTTCGTCACCATCGGCGCGGGCACGGCGGGGCTCGCGGCGGCAGTGTCGGCCCTCGACCACGGCGCCTCGGTGATCATGCTCGAGGAGAACGTCGACATCGGCGGCCACGGCATGTGCTCGGGCGGCAACGTCCACCTCGGCGGCGGCACCAGCAACCAGCGGAAGCACGGCGTCGAGGACTCGGCCGAGCAGGTGTACCGCGACTGGGTGCGCCACGACCACATGCAGAGCCGCTACAGCGACCGCGACCTCGTCCGGGCGTTCGCGGACGAGAACGCGCCGACCTTCGAGTTCCTCATCGAGAACGGCGTCCAGTTCCAGGACCACCTGGTCGGCCCGACCGGGGCCTCTCAGGTGCGCCGGCAGCAGCGCACCGTGCAGTGGCCCGTGGCCAGCGAGCGGGTGACGCACCACGAGACCCGGGTCGGCTCCGGCCTCGTCCGCGCCCTCGAGAAGAGCGCGCGCGCCAAGGGGGCGCAGGTGCTGCTGCGGCACAAGATGACGAGCATCGTCCGCGAGAGCCCCTCGGCGGGCCGGGTGCTCGGGGTCACCGCCGTCCACGACGGCCGCACCGTCAACGTCCGGGCCCTCAAGGGGCTGCTCGTCGCCACCGGCGGCAGCACCAGCAACGTCAACCTGCGGCGCACCTTCGACCCGCGGCTGACCGAGGAGTACCAGGTGGCGGGCGAGCCGTGGTCGCGGCAGAGCGGGGACGGCGAGCTCGCGGCGATGGCGGTCGGGGCCTCACTGTGGGGCACCGCCAACCAGACCGTCGAGGCGGGGATCGCCATCTCGAAGACGCGCCACATCGGGTGCCAGTGGGGGTACTCGAGCCTCATCTGGCAGCCGAACGCCCGCATCTTCGATCTCGCCCGCGCGTCCGGCCTCACCGTCACCGACTGGCAGGACGTCATCCTCGTCAACCAGCTCGGCCGGCGCTTCTGGAGCGAGACCGACGCCCGTTACGACTTCTTCGCGGCGGCCATGGCCGACATCGGAGACGAGTCGAAGCGGAACGGCGGGGGGGCGATCTGGGCCGTCTTCGACCACGACGCGGTGGAGCGCGAGGGGTGGGACCCGCAACCGCCCAACGTCGACCCGGACGGCTTCTTCTTCAGCGCCGACACCATCGCGGAGCTGGCCGCGGCCATCGCCAACCCGTTCCAGGCCAAGCCGATGCCGGCGGCCGCCCTCGAGGAGACGGTGGCCCGCTACAACCAGTTCGTCGACGCCGGCGAGGACGCCGACTTCGGCAAGCCCAACCCGCGATACAAGGTCCAGACCCCGCCGTTCTACGCGGCGTGGTCGACGCCGATCCTGCACGACTCGCTCACGGGGCTGCGGACCAACCCGCGCGCGCAGGTCGTCGACATCCACGGCGACGTCATCCCCGGCCTCTACTGCGCCGGCGAGTCGCAGGGCGGGTTCGCGCAGCACGGCCTGGGCCGCTGCCTCGTCTTCGGCCGCATCGCGGGCCGGGACGCGGCGGTGAACGGCGGGAACGCCTGACGGGAAGCGCGACGTGAGCGACGAGCCGCGGCCGGCGCACCCGACGACGACGGCCGACGAGCCGCAGCCGGCGCACCCGACGAGCGTCGTGGTCTGGGGGGCGCCCTCCCCCATCGTGGCCGCCTCCCGGTTCGCGGTCACGGTGGGCGCGAAGTGCGCCGTCGCGTGTCCGCTGGCCGGCCGGCCCGTCGTCGTCCGGGACGAGACGGGCCGCGACGTCGGCCAGGGGTCCCTCGGCACGGAGCCCGCTGCCGGTACCCGCGCGCTGTACGCGGCGGCGGTGCTTCTGACCGCACCGCCCGAACCGGGGGTGCACAACTGGACCGCCACCGTTCCGGCCTCGACGGGTCCTGCCCAGGCCGCCACCGCGCGGTCCGCCGACCCGGCGGCGGCCGAGCCCACGCGACACGAAGCTGCGGCGTGCACGTTCAGCTTCCGCACCGTCGAGCCGCCCGGAAATGCGGTGACCGTCACCGTCCTCGACCGGGACACCGAGTCTCCCCTCGGCAACGCCGACGTGCACCTGGGCGTCTACCGCGCCTCGACCGATGCCGAGGGAAAGGCTCGGGTCGAGGCGCCGGCGGGCGAGTACGAGCTGTACGTTCGCAGCCCCGGCTACACCCCGTACACCCAACCCCTCACCGTGACCGGAGACGCCGTCCTGCGCGTCGCCGCCGCCCGCGTGTCCGACGCCGACTTCGACGACGACCAGGTGTGGATGTAAGGGCGACCCGGCTCAGCCTTCCTTCCAGGCAGCACGCTCCCGGCGGCCGTCGCACCGGCGCGGCCTCGCGGTGAGGGCGGCCTGCCTCAGTCTTCCTTCCAGGGGTTGTTCGCGAAGATCGCCAGCTCGGGCCACAGCGCGCGGCCGTGCATGGCGAGCGCGGCCATGATCGTCTCCGCGACGTCGACCGCGTAGAGCTTGTTCGGGTTGTTGCGCCCGGTCCGCCCCATCCAGTCCGTCTGCACCTCGGACGGGCAGACGCAGGTAACGTGCACGCCGTGCGGGCGCAGCTCGGCCTGCCAGCACTGGCTGAGGCCGCGCACCGCCCACTTGCTCGCGGCATACACCGTCCCCGTCTTCGCCCCCTTCATGCCCGAGGTCGAGGCGATGTTGAAGACGTAGCCCGACTGCTGCGCCTTGAGCAGCGGGGCCACCCGGTTGGTCAGGTCGACGAGCCCGAAGACGTTGATGTCGAACAGCGCCCGCATCCGCTCCATGTCGATGTCGCCGACCTCGGCGAGGTAGCCGACGCCGGCATTGTTGACGAGCACGTCGATGCCGCCCATGCGCCCCACCGCGGCCTCGACGGTGCGCCGGTTGTCGTCGGCCACGGCCACGTCGGCCTGCAGGCCGACGGCCCCGCTCTCCGCCGCCACCTGGTCGATGCGCGCCTGATCCCGCCCGGTGAAGACCACCTCGTGACCCTGGGCGCGGGCCAGCGAGACGAGGGCGGCGCCGATGCCCTGGCTGCCGCCGGTGATGAGAAAACGTCGAGTGTCCATGTCCGCTCCCAAGGTATGAATCCGCAAGTCGCACCGGTATTCTAGTAGCCGGCTGCCGTCGCACCGGCCAGCGGGAGGAAATCGACGATGGCGATTCGGCAGGCGATACGGTCGGCGGTGGTCAACACCCTGCTGCTTCGCGAGCGGCTGCAGAGCGGGGTGAGCTACAACCCGCTGTCGCCGGAGATGGCGCAGAACCCCTACCCGACCTACGCCAGCCTGCGCGGCCGCGACCCCGTGCACCGCAGCCGCCTGATGAACGCGTGGGTGTTCTCGCGCTTCGCCGACGTGGACGCCATCCTCCGCGACCACCGCCACTTCTCGAGCGACCCCCGCAAGCGCGTCGCGTCGCGCCGGCAGGCCAGCCTGCCGACGGTGGCGGAGCCGAGCATGCTCTTCCTCGACCCGCCGGACCACACGCGGCTGCGCGCCCTCGTCAACAAGGCGTTCACCCCGCGGGCGGTCGCGGCCCTCGAGCCGCACATCCGCGAGCTGATGACCACGCTGCTCGACGCCGTCGACGACCCGTCCGCCTTCGACCTCATGCAGGCGGTGGCCAAGCCGCTGCCGGTCATCATCATCGCCGAGATGCTGGGCATACCGCCCGCCGACCGCGAGCAGTTCGGCATCTGGTCGAACCAGCGCGCCCGCATCCTCGAGCCGACCCTGACCCCGGCGGAGCGGGAGACCGCCGAGTCGGCGATGGCGGCCCTCGACGAGTACCTCGTGCCCATCATCAGCGAGCGCAAGGCCGACCCGCAGGACGACATCATCAGCGCCCTCGCGCAGGCGGAGGAGGAAGGCGACCGCCTGTCCGAGCGCGAGGTTCTGGTCATGCTGCGGCTGCTGCTGGTGGCCGGCAACGAGACCACCACCAACCTCATCGGCAACGGCATGCTCGCGCTGCTGCGCCACCCCGAGCAACTGGCGGCGCTGCGCGACGACCCCGGGCTCATCCCGTCGGCGGTCGAGGAGCTGCTGCGTTACGACTCGCCGGTGCAGGTCGACATGCGCCACGCGATCGAGGACTGCGACGTCAACGGCTTCCGCGTGCGGCGGGGCGACAGCGTCGTCATGCTGCTCGGCGCCGCCAACCGCGACCCCGACCGCTTCGAGGCGCCCGACCGGCTCGACGTGCGCCGCGGCGACCAGAACCACCTCGCGTTCGGCCGCGGCATCCACCACTGCCTCGGGGCGCCGCTGGCCCGCCTGGAGGGCCGCATCGTCCTCGAGTCGCTGATCGAGCGCTTCGGTTCGATGCGTCCGCTCGATGACCGTCCGCCGTTCCGCAGCAGCGTCGTGCTCCGCGGCCTGCTGTCGCTGCCGGTGGCCGCCGCTCCGGCGTGAACGTCACCGCCGAGCGCGAGTGCCCGGCGCCGACCGCTCCGTCGAGACCGGCGTGGACTTGCGCAGTGTCACAATACGTAGCGTTCAGCGCCTCGAGGCGCGCGGCCCGAATCTCCCGCCGGCACAGCGGCGACAGGTGGACGACATGATGCGAGACGGCACGAGGCGTGACTGGACCCGGCTGGCAGCGTGGACGCTAACGGCGGCCCTCGCCGGGGCGTGTGCGGGCGAAGCACCCGAGCCGGATGCCGGCGAAGGCGCCGCCCCGGACGGAGCGCCGGCGTTTCCGGCGCCCACCTTCCATCACATCCACGTCAACTCGGTCGACCCCGAGCGCGCACTCGACTGGTGGGAGACGTTCTGGCCGGCCGGGCAGCGGACGACGGTGGCCGGACTGCCGGCGTTCGAGGCCGATGGCGTGTACCTGCTGTACACCACGGTCGACGAACCCGCCCCGGGAGCGTTCGACCCCGAGCGGCGGCAGTCGGTCCCCCAGAGCCCGTTCTGGACGACGGGGCCGAGCACGGACGGGCTCGCCCTCTACGAGCGGCTGACCGCGCTCGACCCCGACGGCGAACGGTTCGGCTTCCTGCCCGTCTACACCGGACCCGACGACACCGAGGGGGTGCCCCACTCCGGGCTCGCGCCGTTCGGCGACCAGTTGCTGACGGTGGCCGAGATGGCCGAGCGCGCCGCCCGCGAGGGAGCGAACCCCGCCCGCGACCGCACGAGCGGCCAGGACTTCGGCTACCTCGTCGACCCCGACGGCATCCTGGTGGAGTTCAACGGGAACGCGGCGACCGAGGACCTGTTCTACGGCCACCTGCACTTCTGGCACGAGCAGCCGCTGTGCGCGGCCAACTGGTACGTCGCCCACCTCGGGGTGACCCTCCCGCCGCTGCGCGACCCCGACACCGGGGAGACGTCGCCGCGCCCGCCCTACGACCCGTGCGCGGTCGAGATCGGCGACGTCAGCTTCCCCTCGTTCCTGCCCGTGGGCCAGCTCCGCACGCCCATCGCGAGCGTGCGCCTCGCCAACGCGGGGTGGATGTGGTACTCACGCCAGTGCCGCGACGGCCGCTGCGGCCCCGAGCTCGACCGCCCGCTCTCGCCGTCGCGCGGACAGGTGGTGGACCACGTCGCCGTCACCTACCCCGACCTCGACCCGGTGCTCGCGCACCTCGAGGCGACCGGCGTTCCCCTACTGGAGGGCCCCTATCCGTTCGGCGACACCCGCGCGGTGCTCATCGAGGACCTCGACGGCCTGGCGTTGGAGCTGATAGAAGCGGAGTCCGACTGACCGCTTGGCCAGCGTCGGTGGCCCGGGCCCCTACCGGGAATCCGCCCCCGAGGTTCCGCCTGCCGCCTGCCGTTCGAGGTTGCGGTGGATCTCGAGGATGTGGCGAATGTCGTGGTTGCCCTCGTGGCACGCGTACTCGAACAGCGGGCCGTCGGTCCTGACCAGGGGAATCTCCGCGCTCCACGCGCTCGTCCACGTCGCCGGATCGGTGACCGTGAACTCGTAGTGAATCCGGTCGGGGCCGGTGCGCGTGAACCGTTCCACGACGTGGAGGCCGGCGCCGGATCCCCGGAACCGTCTCCGCTCGGCGTAGTTGCGGGTCTCGACCACCAGCGTGTCCCCGTCCCAGCGGCCGCGCGAGTCGCCGGGGAACTGCCGAATCGCGTCCGGGACGTGCGGGCGTCCGTCGAGCGGGACGATGCGCGGGGGGTTGTTGGCCAGCTCCGTGAACACCACGACGTGGTCCGGGGTCTGGAATATCTGATGAACGTCGTTGTAGGACGGCGGCATCATGGGCGGGCCTTCGTGCGACCAGGCGCTGCACCGCTCGGACAGGGGCCGCGTCTCGTGGCTGTCGAACGCGCTCGGCCGCGCCTGCGCGGCCCTGGCGGCGGCCGCCCGCGCCGCGGCCGCCGGCGTCAGCGGCGGGAGCCGGCCGTTCCGCGGATAGGTGATCAACGACGTCCGCCGGCTCGACAGCCCCTTGGGGACCGGCGTGCGCAGCCAGATCTCGTTGTCGTAGTGGATGTGATGACGCTCGTCGGGCGTGCGGTTGCCCTGGAACTTGTAGCGCTCGATCTCCTCGCGGTCGTCGATGTCGATCAAGGTGAGGATCTCGCGCGCGGACGGGTCGACGCCCTCGGCCGTGAGCGTTCCCGTCAGCCACGCCGTCTCCTCTTCGGTGAAGAACTCCCGGTCTCCCAGATGCGCGGGCCGCTCGAGCGGCGTGAAGGTCTGGGAGGTCCAGTAGCCCTGGAGGTCGGGCCGGCCGTCGGGGGTGCGAGGCAGAGCCCACTCCGCGGTCCCGTCGGCTTCGCCGCGGACCGGATCCTGAGCGGGCGCGGAAACCGGCGCCAGAAGCCCGATCGCGACGACCGCGACCGGGACGGCTATCGTGGCATGATGCATCTGTTCCTCCCGAGGTCGGCGAAGGACCGAATGCGCCCATGATTGCTGACGACCGGGGCTTTTTCAAGCTGCTCGTCCCGTTCGCCCTGGTCTTCAGCGACGCTCGGAAGGCGGCCGGCGCCGGGGAGCAAGGAGAGACATCTTCGCGATGAGACGAATACTCCTCCCCCCGGTGCTGCCCGCGCTGTTCACGATCGCCGGTTCCGTGGTGCATCGGGGCGCCTGGCCCGTCGAGCCCCTGTCCGAGCCGTGGCCCCTCGTCGCCGGCGGCATCCTCATGGTGACCGCGCTCGGGTTGGCGGTCTCCGCGTTCCTCGTCTTCCGCCGGCACGACGAGAGCCTCGACCTGCGCAAGCCGACCCGGCGCCTCGTCGCCGCGGGCCCCTACCGAATCTCGCGCAACCCCGTGTACCTCGCGTTCGTCGTCTTCATCGCCGGGCTGGGGTGCGCCAACAACTCGGCCGCCGTCATGCTCGCCGTCGTCCCCGCGTTCGCGGCCCTCAACTGGTACACCATCCCCCACGAGGAGGCGTACCTCCGCCGCACGCTGGGGACCGCCTACGACGAGTACGCGACGCGGGTCCGACGCTGGATCTGATGCGCCAAGCGCATCGACACCCGACCACCGTCACCCGAATTCCGTCAGCCGAGGATCTGGAAACTCGCTTCCTCCTGCTCGGCGAAGCAGGCTTGGCCGAGGCTCGTCGGAGCGTAGCCGTCCGGATGGACATCGACCGGGCGCATGGACTCCCTACGCCTCGCACGCTACTCCTCCAGGTCCAGGAACACCCGGGCGTGAATCAGGTCGGGGTCAAGGTCACCCCAGCGGCCCAGCAGCTCCCGGTAGAGCTGCTTCGCGTCCTCCCGGCGTCCATCATCGATGCAGTCGTGCAACTTCCGCAGTTTGTGCGCCCCTTCGGAATCGCGATCGTCGGTGTGCATGTACTCCCGGAGAATCGCATTCGTGTCCTGCCTTCGACGAATACTCTCCCCTCCTGCAGCCGCCCACCGACGAGCCGCCGCACCTGGCGGTTCTCGGCGCTGCTCAGCACTTGCGGCGAATGGGTGCCGACGACGAGTTGCAGGCGCGGGAAGGCGCGGCGAAGGCCCTGAAGCGCCACACGCTGCCAGCGTGGATGCAGGTGCAGGTCGAGCGCGTCGATGAGCACCACGCCCTCCACGCGCGCCGGCGCTTCTGCGCCGTCCATCTCGTTGAGCATGACGGCGCGGCGGGCGATGTCGGCGACCAGCGCGATGAACACGTGGTAGCCGTCGGACAGCGCCGACCACGGGGCCGCATGCCCGTCCTCGAAGCGCACTACCGGGCCTCGCGTCACCGGGTCGTACCAGGCGCTCGCGACCCCCGGGGTCGCCTGGACCGCGGCCTCCATCACGGCGGTGTGGAAACGGCGTTCCGGTTGCCGCTGCTCCCGTCGGGCCACATCCGAGGAACTCGCCCTGGAGCCACTGCCGTAGCCGGGCCTCGTCGAGAATCGAATCGAGGGCGCCCGCGTAGCCTTCCCATCGATCGCCCGCCTGCACGGCCCTCGGCCGCGCGACTCGCCGGAGTCGATCCACGCCGTACCACGCGAACAGCGGCCAGCGCTCGCCGGGAACTCGCACCTGCTCGATGGCGTCAAGGGCCGCTCCGTGCCGACGCGTAGCCCGTCTGGAAGTCGAATGAAGGGTCGTCGACCACTCGACCGCCTGCATCTCGCCGACGGCGGCGGTCCAGGCGATCCCGCACCTCCCCGCTGGCTCGCGTCGAGCACCCTCGTCGAGCGTGACCATCCGGGGATCACGCTCGGGGTCGAGCCTCAGCATGCGGGGGACGCCACGCTGATACGCGGCCAGGCCCATCGCCAAGGCGTCGAGCAGTGCGGTCTTGCCCCCGCCGTTCTCCGCGAACAGGACCGTGGCGTCGTCCTCCAGAGGCAGCTCCAGAGCCTCAAAGCAACGGTAGTTCTCGACACGGACACCGCGGAGAAGGAACCGACTCATGGTGCCGGTCGTACCCGTCAAGTGGTCTCAGGAGTTCGCCCGCCTCATCGGCCGGCTCGGCGTTGCCGCGCTGGTCCCCGTCATCGTTCAACCGGCTCGAGGCGCAGAATGGCCCCGTCGTCGGCGTCGGTCAGCACGTAGAGGAGCCCGTCGGGGCCCTGGCGGACGTCGCGGATGCGCTGGCGCAGCTCGGTGAGCAGCCACTCGCGGCGGGCCTCCTGGCCCTGCTCGTTGAAGACGATGCGCTCGAGGTGGCCGGTGTTGCGGATCATGCCGGTGCGCAGCGAGCCGACGAAGACGTGGCCGCGCCAGTTGGGGAAGCGGTCGCCGTCGTAGAAGGCCATGCCGGACGGGGCGACCGAGGGCAGCCAGACGATCTCGGCCGGCTCCATGCCCTCCTGGAAGGTGCGGTCCGCGACCCGGCCGCCGGAGTACTCGCGGCTGTAGGAGACGACGGGCCAGCCGTAGTTGGCGCCGGGGCGAATGCGGTTGAGCTCGTCGCCGCCGAGGGGGCCGTTCTCGTTGGCCCAGAACTCCCCCGTCTCGGGGTGGACCGCCGCCCCGAGCTGGTTCCGGTGGCCGAGCGAGTAGATCTCCGGCCGGTAGCCGTCCTGTCCGACGAAGGGGTTGTCGTCGGGGATGCCGCCGTCGTCGAGCAGGCGCACGACCTTGCCCACGGTGTCCCCGGGGTCCTGTGCCCGGAGGCCGCCGGTGGCCGCCCCGAAGGCCCCGCCCACCGTCATGTAGAGGCTGCCGTCGGGGGCGAAGACGACGCGCGAGGCGGCCGTGCCCCCGACCGGGTCCGACAGGAACAGGTCCTCCACGTCGGCCAGCCCGTGCTCCGTCAGCCGCCCCCGCGCCAGGGTCACCCACGCGCCCTCGCCGGCCGGCTTCGAGTACGTCCAGTAGACGAGCCGGTTCTCGGCGAACTCGGGATGCAGGGCCACGTCCATGAGGCCGGCCAGCCCCTGCGAGTAGACCTCCGGCACGCCGGTCAGCGGCTCGGGATCGAGCACGCCGTCGCGCACGATGCGCAGCCGCCCCGGCCGCTCCGTCACCAGCAGGCCGCCGTCGGGCAGGAACGCCAGCCCCCACGGATGCTCCAGCCCGCGGGCCACCACCACCACGCGCACCTGCGGCTCCTCGGCGGTGGCGAAGACGACCGGCTCGTCGGGCAGGGGCACCGGCGGCAGGCCGGGAAGCTGCGCGGCGGCGTCCGCCGCCACGGCCAACGCGCACACGAACGCGAGGGCGATGGTCGCCCTCGGAGATCTACTTGAGCCGTCTGCATGCAGTCTCATTGGCTGCCTCCGCCCGAGATGCCGGCCACGAAGAGGTCACCGTGAACCGTTGTCCGCCTCCCCGCCCGCGTGTCGCCGCATCCCGGCCCCGAGTCACCGTGACATGTCCCCGCCGCCGCCATCACCGCCTCCGTGGCGGCGCGTGGCCGGGGTAGGCGCCGCCCATGTCGCCGCGTCCTCCCGCCGGGTCGTCGACCAGCGGCCGGGCCGAGGCCGACGCACCAGGAGCTCGACCCGGTCTCCGGGTGCGCGCTCGTCGAGCCGTCAGGGCTTGCCACCGCCCGGCGTTTCCGGCTCCCGCTCGACCCGCCGCAGGCCGCGCAGGAAGTAGTCCGGCGCGACGTAGCGGGTGTGCCAGTTCAGCCAGTCGTCCTCGTGCCGCCGGTACACCGGATCGTCCTCGAGCGCGGCCGACGCGTCGGGGTCGTAGACCGGCTGGTCGTGCGACGGCAGGGGCCCCACCGTCTTCGCGTGGGTGGTGTTGAAGTCGCCGTCCTTCACCCAGCCGTCGCCGATGAGCACGTAGTCGCGCCGCCATCCCGCCTCGGGCGGGGGCGGGGCCTCGAAGCGGAGCCGCATCTCGTCGCCGGCGTTCATGATGACGTAGCGGTCGTCGACGCCGGCCAGCAGCTCGCGCACGTCGCCGAACCGGGTGTGGAAGCCGACGAGATCGCGCCACCGGGGGCGGTGGTTGCCGATCTCGTAGTCGGGCAGCTCGAGCCCGCGCGGCCCGAGCAGATCGGTCCGCGAGTAACCGCGGTAGCCGAGGTCGGCCACGGCCGGGTCGAGGCGCGTCTCCCGCGCCAGACCGGGGTCGAGCCGTGGGGCCTGTCCTATCCAGTCCCAGTAGATCTCGAGGTTGGTCCGCAGGCGCAGCCGCCGCGGCCGCGTGCCGTCAGGAAGCCGCGGCACGTCGACCACCATGGTCTTGAGCTTGCCGGCGGGGAAGCCGAGGTCGGGGTGCAGCACCACCCAGCTTCCCTTCGCGTCCCGCCCCTCCATCGCCACCCCGCGGGGAATCGGGTGCTTCCCCTGCCCGAGGGCCACGTTGATGCTGCTGTCGGTGGGATAGACCCAGCCGTAGGCGAGCAGGGTCACCGCGTCCCACGTCTCGGTCGCCTCGTCGAGCTCCAGCTCGAGGTGGTGCGGCTCGGCGACCCCCTGGTGGGTGCCCTCGGCGAACGACGCCACGTAGCGGTTGTCGCGCTTCGCGACGAGCTCGCTCACGTCGGCGCCGGCGTCGTCCCAGGCGCGGGTGACGGTGCGGGGGGGGCCGGTGACGACGGTGTCGAGGGGCACCGGGTCGCGGGCGAAGCGCTCGTCCACCCACACCTCGGTGTCGGGCGGATGGTCGACCACGAGCAGGGACACGTGGTCGAAGAAGTGGGTCTCCCACAGGTCGGCGGTGATGCGCAGGTCGTACTCGCCGTCCACGGCGGCGAGCTGGTCGCCCCGGACGAGCACCCGGTCCTCGGTGAAGGCGATGTCGGCGGTGTCCTGGGCGTTGATGCGCAGGCCGAGGGGCGAGCGCCAGATGAAGTCGGTGACGAACTGCATCCGGCTGCCGTCGTGGGCGAAGAGCCACGGGCACGAGCCCTTGAGCCGCTGCTCGGCCGCGACCACCTGGTTGGCCGCGAACTCGAAGTCGGCCTGGGTGACGCCGTTGGGCCAGCTTATGCGGGTGACGTCGGCCTGGGTCTGCACGCCGAGCCCGAAGTGGGCGGGCGCGCCGGTGAGCACCTGCTTCTGGACGAGCAGGCCCGCCCGCACCTCGATCTCGCCGCCCACCCCGAACGCGTTGATGCGCTGGTCGCCGGCCGCGGTGTTGGCGCGGGGCCGGATCTGCTGCCAGCCGTAGCCGGCGTCGGCCTGCGCGGTCAGACGCACCGGCGTGCCGTCGTCGACGCCGACGAGATCGAGCAGGCCGTCGCCGGTGAGGTCGTGGGCGGCGAAGATCTCGGCATCGACCCCGGCGTCGAGCGGCTCGAGGCGGGACGCCTCGTCGGCCAGCCACAGGCGGGTGCCGGAGGCGCCCGACGCCAGCACGTCGAGGGCGCCGTTGTTGTCGAGGTCGGCGAGCAGCAGCCGGTGGGAGCCGGGGGCGGCTCCCGCGGAAAACCCGTCCCAGGACGCGATCTCGGCGGTCTCCCAGGCGGCGCCGTCCCAGCTTCCGCGCCACAACCCGCCACCCACGTCCAGGAGCGCCAGGTCGAGCCGGCCGTCGGCGTCGAGGTCGCCCACGGCGAGGGCGATCGCCGCGGCCGGCAGCTCCAGGGACCCGGCCGCATCGAACCGCCCCGCCTGGCGGTTCTCGAAGAGGTGCAGCACGCCGTCGCCGTCGAGGAGCGCGGCATCGGGGTCGCCGTCGACGTCGAAGTCTCCCCAGCCGAAGTCCCGGAGGGCGGTCACGCCGGGAAACGGATCCTCCCGCCGCCACGTCCCGTCGGCGTTGTTGCGCAGGACGGCGGGGGCACCGGCGGCGGCGGCGAAGAAGATGTCGAGGTCCCCGTCCATCTCGGTGTCGGCGGCCCAGACCCCCCAGGCGTCGTGGGCGGCGGCCGCCGGCGCACCGGCGGGATCGACGGCGGCGGGGTCGGCCCGCACCGGCGTCGCCGC
>JAJEFC010000007.1 GCA_022820675.1 Vicinamibacteria bacterium
GCGCCGCACGTCGCGGCCCGTGCTGCGGACCCGCGCCTGGTACGGCCCCGGATACGGGTACTACAGCCCCTTCTACCATCCGGGGTACTTCTACGGCCCGGCCTGGGGCCTGCACCCGTACGGCCCGTGGGGGGCCTATCAGTACTGGGGCGGCTACTACCGCGAGCGCGGCGCCGTCCGCCTGCAGGTCAAGCCGGAGGAGACCGAGGTTTACGTCGACGGCTACTACGCCGGCGTCGTCGACAGCTTCGACGGGTTCTTCCAGCGGCTGAGCCTGCCGCCGGGTCGCCACGACATCGAGCTGCGCCTCGAGGGCTATCGCAGCATCCAGGAGCAGGTCTACCTGGGGGTCGGCCAGACCTATCGCATCGAGCACGTGATGGAGCCCCTCGGACCGGGCGAGACGACGCCGCCTCCGCCCGAGCCCCGGGCCGAGGCGGAGCTCGAGCCCGGCCTGGAGCCGGACGTGTTCTTCCCGCCCGGCCCCGACCCCGCGGCGCCGCCGCTCGCCCCCGCCGCCGGGTTCGGACGCCTCGTGGTGCGGGTGCAGCCGGCCGACGCGTCGATCTTCGTCGACGGCGAGGAGTGGTACAGCCCCGACGGCTCGCGCCTCGAGCTCGAGGTCGGCGCGGGACGCCACCGCATCGAGGTCCGGCGCGAGGGCTACGAGTCGTACGTCACCGACGTCGCGGTACGCAGCGGCGAGTCGCGGGCGGTGAACATCAGCCTGCCGAGGAACCGACAGGCGGCGCCGGAGGAACCCGCGCCGGATCCGGGAGCTTGAGACGGGAAGCCCGCGGCCGGCGCCAAGCGTCGTCGCCGCGGGCTTCCCCGCACCGCCCCTGACCCGAGACCCGGCTATACTGCGCGGAACACGAGGCGCACAGGGCACACAGGGAGAGAGGCACCCGCGAGTGGCTACCGTCAAGGCATCGCTGAAGCACGGGACAGCGGTCGACATCCGCGCCCGCCGGTTTCTCTGGCGCAGCGACGAGCCGAAGCCGGCGGGCGGCGCCGACTCCGGCCCCACCCCCTACGAGTTCCTGCTCGGCAGCCTCGCCGCCTGCACCGCCATGACCCTGCGGCTGTACGCCGAGCGCCGGCAGATTCCCCTGGCCGGGGTCGAGGTGACCCTGGAGTTCGACCGCGTGCACGCGGACGACTGCGTCGACTGCGAGGAGCGCGGCGACGGCCTCATCGAGCGGGTGCGCACCGAGGTCACGATCCACGGCGCGCTCAGCGCCGCCCAGCGCGCGCGGCTCACCCAGGTGGCGCAACGGTGCCCCGTGCACAAGACCCTGGCGCAGGGCGTGCACTTCGACGATGCGGTGACGTTCGACGACCCCGCGGACTGATCGCCGCGGTTCACCACGTGTCCCGCTCGAACCGCACCTGCCGGCGCCCTGCCGTCGACTCGATGTCGGCGAGCGAGGCGGGATTGCCGCACGCGAGCAGCGCCGTCTCGGTCGGGGCGAGGCGGGCGGCGAGCTCGGCCACGTTCACGTGGGCGGGAAGCTGGGGATGGACCAGCCGCTCCATGGCCGCGTCGGCCGCCACGCGGGTGACCTCGCTCCGCGCCTGCGCCTGTTTCTCCTCCTCCGCGGTGGGCAGGCCGTAGACGTAGCGGACCACGTTGCAGGCACGCCCCAGCCCGATGCGCGAGTCCATGCCCGCGGTCCCGGCGCGCCGGCTGACCGTCGGCAGGTACTGGAAGTCGAAGCGGCCCGCCGCCTCGATCTCGAAGAGCTCGTCGCGGCAGGCCAGCTCGGCCTCGGTGCGGGCGGTGTGGACCAGGGTGTAGCGCCGGCCGTCGCCGCCGTCGTCCCGCGCCCGGAGCTCCCGGACCATCGAGACGAACGGCGCCACCCCGGTGCCGGTGCCGACCATGAGGACGCTCGCGGCGTCGCCCGCCCGCGCCGACAGCGTGAAGCGGCCGCCGATGCGGTCCTGATAGCCGACCTCGCAGGCGCCGTCGTCCCCCTCCTCCCCGAACAGCAGCTCGCTGAGACGACCCGACAGCCCGTGGACGCCGTGCTCGAGGGCCACGAGGAACTCGAGCCAGCCGTGCTGGGCGGTATCGCTGGGGGCGGAGGCGATGGAGTAGTAGTGGGTGAGGGGACCGACGGTCTGCCGTCCCCAGGGGTCGTACTCGGGCTCGCGGATCGGCTTGCCGTCGGGTCCGACGCCGGCCTTCCGGGTCAGCTTGCAGTCGTCCCGGCTCAAGGCGATGGCCTGCCCCGCCTCGTAGGCGGGGAACGGGTGGCCGCTCTCGGGAGCGAGCCGGAACCGGATCAGGGTCTCCGCGACGATCTCCTTGCGCACGACCGTGCCGGTTCTCAGCCCGGCCATCCGACCTCCATCGAAACGCGCACGGGAGCCGGGCATTCGTGGCGCAGGGCCGTGCTGCCCGGAATCGGCGCAAGGCGCGCTCGCGACGCCGGCGCCGGCCGGTGAAACTCGCGCAACATTCCCACGTCGAAGGTGCTCATGAGCTGTCAAGAACGGTCTGGAAGGCGCCGTGCGCCGATGATGCGCGCGGACTAGTGGCGCGTCAAGTCCCAATCTTCGGACACGGACATGGGTTTGCAGCGCGCAATCGTTGACGAATCACCGCGCCGGACACCCGAACATTCGGTCAATGGCGCAGCACTAGTTCCCGGCGAGCGACTGCAGCAGCTCGACCGTGCTCTGCTTCGGGGTGGCCCACGCGATGCCGAGGCGCCGGGAGCCGCGCGTCGCGATGTCGAGCGGGGTCTGCCCGTCGGCGTTCACGAGGCCCACGTCGGCCCCGTTCGCCACCAGCAGCTCGATGACCGAGTCGTAGCCGCGGGCGGCGGCCGCGTGCAGGGCGGTGTCGCCGCGAGCGTTCGCGGTGTCGACAGGAACGCCCAGGGTCAGGGCGAGCCGGGCCGCCTCGAGGACCACCGCCTCGCGCTCGACGGGGTCGGGCTCGCGCCGCGTGCTCCGCACCGGCGCGCTCTCGGCGATGCGGCCCAGCCGGTCGACGGCCACCAGCGGGTTGCGCCCGCCGAGGCCGACCGCCGCCATCAGGGCGGTGGTGGCGCCCTCGCGCACCTGCACCCGCTCGTCGCGCACCGAGAGCGAGCCGGGCCAGTACGTCGGGTGGTGGACGGCCCGCGGATTGGCGCCGCGCTCGGCCAGCATGTGCATGATGCCGGGCGCCCCGAAGCGCGCCGCGAGCCAGAACGGCGTCGCCCCCACGTAGGACGGGTGCAGGTAGAAGTCGACGGCGTCGCGCCTGACCGGCGTCGACGTCATGACCGTCGCGTCGGGGTCGGCGCCGTGGTCGAGCAGCGCCCGCACCAGCGCCGCGTCCTGGTGCAGGATGGCCGCGTGGAGGGCCGTGTAGCCGGCCTCGGCCGCGTTGGAGTCGGCGCCCTCCTCCAGCAGATAGGCGGCGACGTCGCCGTGTCCGCTGTGGGCGGCGACGACGGTCGCGCTGGTGCCGTAGGGCGGGGCGTCGTCCACGTCGGCCCCGGCCGCGACGAGCAGCTTCGCCGACGCGAGGTCGCCGACCCGCGCCGCGAAGAGCAGCGGGGTGTAGCCGCCTTGCGGCACCTCCGTGACGTACTCCGGATTCCACGGCTCGGGCGTCGTCTTGACCACCTAGGTCCAGACGTCCGAGCGGGCGTCGATGGCCGCGCCGTGGGCCAGCAGCACCTCCACCACGTCGGGATGCCGTTGCGCGACCGCCCACATCAGCGCGGTCTGGCTGCGCGCCCCCGCCGCGTCCGCGTCCGCGCCGGCCGCGAGCAGCAGGCCCGCGACGTCGGCCGCCCCCACGCGCGCGGCGGTCATCAGCGGCGTCTCGCCCGAGAGCAGCGGCACGTTCGGGTCCGCCCCCGCCGCGACCAGCCGGCGCACCATCGGCGCCCGGCCGTTCTCGGCCGCCGCCCACAGCGGCGTCACCCCGAGGTCGTTGGCCGCGTTCACGTCCGCCCCGGCGTCGAGGAGCAGCCCGGCGATGTCGACCTCGTCCCAGTAGGCCGCCCAGTGCAGCGCCGTCGCCCCGTCCCCCTGGCGGGCCGTCGCGTCGGCGCCGTCCTCCAGCAGCGTGCGGACCATGTCCCAGTCGCCGTGCTGCGCCGCGTCCGCAAGCGGCCGGTCCGAGGCGGAGGCGACGGCCGCGAGGATCGTGATCACCCACCCGACGATGGCCGCCCGCAACGAGAGCCGGCGGCGGCCACGATGTGCGCTTATCATCACTTCACCCATCTCCGGAAAGGACCCGACAAGCCGGCGAGAACACCCGGCGCGCACCCGCCAGCCAGAAAGACGAGGGGCAGACGGCCCTCCGTATCCGCCAAGCTCATCATGGCGAGTATTCCTGCGCCGATGCCGGCCGCCCACCACAGGTAGAGCGGCAGCCCCAGGGTCCTCAGGTGCAGCACCCGTTCGAACTCGTCGTCGAAGTCGAACTTGACCGAACGCTTCGCCGCCTCGGCCTGCACCGCCTTCATCCACTCCGACAGGACGAGCACCAGGCCGAAGAGAACACCGAGGACACCGCCGAGCCCGGTGTCGACGCCCGACCTCCCCACCGCGTAGCCGAACCCCGCCCCGGCAACCGCCATCATGGCAACCAGCATGACCACGGAGACGGCGACGCCGATCTCCCAGTCCCGGGGCTCGGAATCTCTCGAGAACATCTCGAACATCCCGCGCCCCTTGCCGGCGCTCCGGTCCGGCCGCTCGCGGACATCCACCGCTCCAGACCTCCGTCAGGAAGCAGGCCGACGGCTCCTCGACACCCGCTGCGCTAGTCCCAAGACCCGCGCCACGCCTGGCTGCGCGCGCCTCCGCGCTCCCGCCGACCAAGCATGCACCGTACCACGCGACGAGCGACCGGGCAACACTCCGGAAGTGGACATCGGGAGTGATTTCACGGGTCTGCGAACTTTGACGCCGCCCCCGGAGCGTGCTAGCGTTCCTACGAGCCGTAGACTACGCCAGTCGCCCGTGAACATCGAGCCAAGGAGCCGGGCGTGCAGTCGACCAACGTACGGGCGCTGAAGAAGAACCCCTCCCAGGCGTTGCGCAAGGCCAGGGAGACGGGTCCCGTCCTGATCCTCAAGGGCGACGAACCCGACGCGCTGCTGGTGCATCTGGACGGATCGCTGACTGCCACCGAGGCCGGAATACGCCCCGCGCTGGCCGCGAGCCTCTACCGCGAAGGCTGCCTCTCGCTGGGCCGGGCCGCGGCGGTCAGCGGCCTCTCCGTGAGCGATTTCGTCAGCCACCTTGGCAGCCTCGGCATCGACGTCGTCCGGCCGGACGAAGACAGGCCGTCTCGCTACAAGTACCCGCTGCAGTTGCCAATCTCCCTGAAGGAGACCGCCGCGCGGATGGCCACGGACGACGGCGTCTCCCTCGACCAGTGGATCACCTCGGCCATCGCCCAGAAGATCGGGGCCGTCGAGGCGGCCGATGAATTCCTGAAGAGGCGCGCCGCCGGGGCGAAGCCCGGCGACCTGACGCGATATCTGGATGACACGCCGGACGCGCCGCCTCTACCGGGGGACGAATTGCCGGAATCCTGACCCGGAACGAACGGTCCAGCTCGTCCTCATCTGGACTGCCAGAGGAACAGATCGAGCTTCTTGACGTCCGTGAAGTGCCGGAATGACGGGAACGCGCGGTCGAACCGTCTCCGCCACTCCGCAAAGCCCTTTTGCCGAATCTCGCTTGATGTCCACGACTGGATCCTCGAATACAGTTCGACGCAACGGTCCAGCCGCCGTCGCGGATCGGTGCCGGAGTACGGCCGTTTCAGTTCGAGGTTGTCCAGGACATGCTTGTCCCACACGGGCAAATCCTCATCGACCGTGGCGACCAACTTCGAACTGAACGACGCCTCGACCCGCCCCGTCTCGCGATGGATCTCCTCCAGCACTTCGCGAAAGGATAGTCCATCGTTGCGTTTCTCGCGCTCGAGAACGCAGAAGAACGCCTTGCACCAGTCTTCACCTCTTCTCACCCTGTAGAAGCTCTTGAATTCCCTCTGGAAGTCTCGATTCGAAGTCACATCGTCCTTCAGCAACGATCGCTGGAGTCGATCGTACCTCGCCAGTCCGCTCCTGCGCACTTCCAGGTTCCTGATGGCGCGCAACATGGTCTGCTCGTCACGGAAAGTCACGGAACCGTTCCCTTGGGCGCCCTCCCGAGCGGTCCGCCGGACGTACCGATCATCCCCGGACTGCGCAATGCTGTGGTGACCTCGAACACAAGCCTCCCGGATGCGATCCTGGTTCTCGATCTGCCAGTCGATCACTTGCGGCGACACGTTGAACGAGCCTGAAATCTCGTCGATGTCGCAACCGCCGCCCACCATCCGCAGTACGCTCTTAACGGGCGCCAGAAACTCGGCCGCGAACGCTCGCCCCACCGCCTGGCGTTCCGCCTGACGCAGGTTGTTGACTACGGAACGCTGCGTGTCTCGATAACAGACCGCGTCGCCGATCGCTCTGGCGAACGCAAAGTTCTCCGCGTGTCGGGCCCAGTCCCAGGCACCACGCTTCCGGACATGGATCCGAACGTCGTCGTCCCCACGACTCACGAGCGCCGAAACGCCGGCAACCCCGGCAGTGCAGACGAAGCTGCCCGACCCCAACCTGCGCGCGATATCCGCGGGAGAACTGAACCGCTCGGTTCGTGGGATGTTCAGAACATCACGAAACGCACTCGCCACGCGGTAACCAGTCGCCCAGCCGCGCTCTGTTGGCCTCCACGTACCGCCGACAACCCGGTCAGCGACATCGTTCAGGTGTGGAAGACACGCCTGCTCCCGCGGTCTGGTCTCTGCTCTCTGCACCCAGTCCAGAAGGTCTCCCCGGGCCGTATTGCCCAGCCCGGCGAGCAACTCCAGCAGCGCTTCTCCCGAAAAGAGCTCGGCGGCCTGCTCGATGAACGTCGCGTCCGCATCCGAAATCCCATACGGATCGACTCCCAGCGCCCCCGCCGCCTCACAAAATGCGCGTTCTTCCGGGTCGCCCAGCGACCGTGACAAACGCGACCAGCGGAGAGCCACTTCGCTGTCCGACAGGCCCGCGGTCGCCAGCCTCGCCGCGACCTCTTCGATGAACCCGGCCAGAATCGACTCCGCGGCGTCACGGGGCAGACCCTCTCTGCCAACCTGCCAGAAGCGCACATCGGGATTCGTGAACGCGAATTGTTCTCCTCGGATCTCGAACGTCGAGCCGTCGAACCCCAATTTCACGTCGGGAAGGGCGAACCCCGTCCGATACTTGCGGATCCCATGCTCTCGATCTCGACCGCCGAAAATCGACCACCAGTCAGTCGCGAGGCCTTCGGCCAAGTGAACCGCGGGCACCGTGACGTGGCCACAAGTGCGGTTGGACGTGGGCTCGAAGAACCTGCATGCATTCTCTTCCGACACGTAGAGGCTCAGTCGGCACAGCGTGGCCCTTTCCTCTGCCGATGCGTTGGGGCCCTGATCAATCCACTCGGTCGAAAACCGCACGGCGTTCATCCTCGTCGATCGGCCAACCCTTGTACTCACCGGCGGCGGGATTGACGCAATACCCGCACCAGAGCCGGCCTCGAGCTCGAAACCAGACCCGCTTCGGAAAACCCTGATCGGCCTCCACGAACCGATACTGTCCGGCGACAATCGCTCTCCGCAGCCACTCCGTGGCCTTGGCGCGATCCTCGTTCGTGGTCAAGGGGCAGACCGTTGTCGTCTGTTTGCCGGGCCGACCAATCCGTCCGCCCGGCCGCTGGCGCGCCCTCGGCAGCCCGCCCCACCAGGCTCCCACCTTGTGTTCCGGGCTTCCGACGTAGCGTGCACGAGCCGCCAGCGCCCGCCGCTCGGCCATCGAGAGCGGTGGGCGTACCGGGTGCTGCGCCGGGCGCCTCACGAACGAACCCTCAGGCCGGCGATGGCCGTGTCCAATGAACGCCGCCCCGCAGCGGACTCGCGGGCAGCCTACACCTCCGACAGCGTGTCGATGGGCAGCTTCCTGGTGCTGTCGCCCAGCCGGTCGAGGGGCATGTCGAGCTTGTCCATCAGGGTCATCAGGAGGTCGGCGTTCGACGTGTCGGGCGAGTAGCGCAGGTGGCGGCCGCCCTTGAGCTTGCCGGCGCCGCCGCCGAGAAGCAGCAGCGGCAGGTCGACGCCGAGGTGCCGGGTGCTGTTCGAGATGCCGGCGCCGTAGAGGATGGTCATGTTGTCGAGGAGCGAGCCGTCGGCGTCCTCGGCGGCGCGGAGGCGGGCCAGGTAGCCGGCCGTCAGCTCGGCGTGGTACGCGTTGATCTTCGACATGACCGCGATGCGCTCGGGGTCGTCCTCGTGGTGCGAGAGCGGATGGTGCGCGTCGGGCACGCCAATCTGCGGATAGGCGCGGGTGCTCTGCTCGCGGCCCATCATGAACGTGACGACGCGGGTGAGGTCGGCCTGGAGGGCGAGGAACTGCAGGTCGAACATCAGCCCGAGGTGGTCCTCGAAGACCCGCGGGGGGGCCGAGGGCTGCTCGGTGAACGTCGGCTCGACGTCGCGCTGCTGTTCCGCGATCTCGATCCGGCGCTCGACGTCGCGGACCGCCTCGGTGTACTCGTCCAGCTTGACGCGGTCGCGCGCCCCGACCTCGATCTTCAGGTCGGCGAGCTTGTCGGTGACCGAATCGAGGATGCTCTGCTTCTGCCGCCGGCGCGCCCGCCGCACCGCGGGGTCGGCCGACCCGCTGTCGCCGAAGAGCCGCTCGAACACCGCGCGGGGGTTGTTCTCCATCGGCAGCGGCTGCGTCGGCGTGCGCCACGAGATGGTCTGCGTGTAGGCGCAGCTCAGGCCGGCGGTGCACTGGCCGGCGTTGGCGAACTTGTCCATCGACACCTCGAGCGAGCCGAGCTGCGTGGTCTTGCCGAGCTCGCGCGCGAGGATCTGGTCCATGGAGGTGCTGGCGAGCACGTCGGTCTCGTTCTGCCCGCCGCGCGGCGTCCCCGTCAGGAACGACGCCGACGCCCCCGCGTGCACGTAGGCCCACGACGCACGGAGCCCCGAGACGACCAGCATCTGGTCGCGGAAAGGCGCCAGCGGCTCGAGAATCGGCGTCAGCTCGAAGTCGCGGCCCACGCGCTCCGGCGTCCAGTACTGCATGGCCATGCCGTTGGGCACGTAGATGGCATGGAACCGGTGGATGGGCTTCGCCGCCGTCCTCGACAGCGCGGTCAGCGCCGGCGACATCGCGTCGAGGAACGGCAGCCCCAACGTCACGCCGAGGCCCCGCAGCACGGTCCGGCGCGGCAGCGATTTCCTGCTGATGGTCATGGTGTCGTTCTCCTCCGGCGTGGGGTCAATCCCCGAGATAGAGTGCGAGAGCCTCGTCCAGCCGCTCCATGAAGGTGCTCGTTGCCACGCCGATGGAGTCGGCAAGCCTGGCCTTCGACACCTGACGAATCCCGGGAAGCACGGCGAACGCGGCTTTCCCGCGTACATCGTCCGTCCTGATGCGCAACGGCCAGATCTCACCGTCGATCGTGGAGAGCGGGACCACGACGACGCTGTCGAGGATTCCGTTCTGCACCGTGTTCGAGACGATCAGGCCGGGCCGGGTCTTCCCGAACTCCGGCGGTGACGCTGCGCCGAGGTTGATCCAGAACAGCGCCCCCCGCGTCATCACGCCTCCGGCACGCTCGCGGGGACGGAAGCCAAATCGACGCCTTCCCACTCAGCCAGCCACGCCCGCTCCTCCGGATGCGCCTCCATGAACGCTCTGAACGCGGTGGCGGCGGCCCGCGCCTTCCGTCGATCGAGGTCCTTCTGAAGCACGGACCGGACGTGCGCCGACACGCTACGGCCGGCCGGCTTCACCGCTTCGATGCCGTCGAGCAAATCGCCTTCTATCTTGACGGTAGTCGCCCTCATGCCCGTAATCTACCGCATCGGCATGACCCCGGCAACCTGACGGTTCAGTCCGCCGCCGCGTTCCGCATCAGGAACGCGGGGCTCTTCGCGATGCCGGCGACGAGGGCCGACCAGCGGTAGTCGTCGGCCGCCGCCTCGCGGACGACGGCGCGCACCGTCGGCCGGTCGGCGTGCGCCAGGCCGCGGCCGAGGGCGTACGACAGCAACTTCTCGGTCACCGTGCCAGCGAACTGCTCGGGCCGCTCGAGCAGCCACGCCCGCAGGCCGGCCATGCCCTCGACCCGCCGTCCGCTCGGCAGCGTCGCCGTCGCGTCGACGGGGTTGCCGTACTCGTCCGCGGTCCGCCACCCGCCGAGCCCGTCGTACTGCTCGAGCGCGAAGCCCGGCGGGTCGATGGACGCGTGGCAGGTGGCGCAGGCCGGGGCCTGCCGGTGGCGCTCGAGCCGCTCGCGGACCGAGGTCGTGCGCCCGCCGCCCGCCCCCTCGGGCAGGGCCGGCACGTCGGGCGGCGGCGACGGCGGCGGGGCGCCGAGAATGGTGTCGAGCAGCCACTTGCCGCGCAGCACCGGCGACGTGCGGGTCGGGTACGACGTCAGCGCCAGCAGCCCGCCGTGTCCGAGGAGGCCGCCGCGCTGCGTCAGGTCGGGCAGCTCGACACGCCGGAACCGGCTGCCGTAGACGCCGGGGATGCCGTAGTGCCGGGCGAGCCGCTCGTTGACGAAGGTGTAGTCGGCGTCGAGGAGGTCGAGCACGCTGCGGTCCTCGCGCAGGGTGCTGGCGAGGAACAGGGTCGTCTCGTGCCGGAACGCCTCGACGAGGTTGTCGTCGAAGTCGGGGAAGGGCACGGGGTCGCCCTTGACGTCCTCGAGGTTGCGCAGGTGCAGCCACTGCATCGCGAAGTCGTCGACGAGCGACCGGGCGCGCGGGTCGGCGAGCATGCGCCGAACCTGGGCGTCGAGGACCGCCGGCTCGGTCAGGCGGCCCGCTTCCGCCGCGTCGAGCAGCGCGTCGTCGGGGATGCTGCTCCAGAGGAAGAAGGACAGCCGCGAGGCGATCTCGACGTCGCTCAATCGGTACGGCGCGCCGGGGGCCGCTCCCGCCGGGTCGCGCTCCATGCGCAGCAGGAAGTCGGGATCGACGAGCATCCGCTCGAGCGCGAGCTGGACGCCGGCGTCGAAGCCGCCGCCGCTCTCGCGGCCGCTGTCGAAGAAGCCGAGCAGGGTGTCGACGTCGGCGGCCGTCACCGGGCGGCGATAGGCGCGCCGGGCCAGCCTCGACACGATCTCGGCCGCGCACGCCCGCTCGGCCGCCGGGCGGGCTCCGCCGCCGGCATCGGATTCCACCGCGGAGTCCGCCGCCGCGTCGTCCGGCCGGCAGGTGAAGACGGCGCGCCGGCTCGGCGTGTCCCCCGGCCCGGCCGGCTCGTAGGGCCCGCCGATGCCGACGGCGGCGACCGCGGCGTTGCCGTGATACACCTCGTCGTTCGACAGCACCTCGCCCGCCTGCCGCGGCAGCAGGATGCCCTCGGGCTCCCAGACGTTCCGGACGAACGACACCCCGACGGTGCGCGGCCCCGCCTCGACCGGCACGCGGACCTCGAGGTCCTCGTCCGCGGTCTGCAGGTACGCCTCCCACTCGGGGTCGCCCCGCTCGGCGATGGTGAACGTCAGCGGCGCAGGCCGGCCGCGGTCCTCGCCCCCGACCGTGAAGCGCTTCACCAGCTCGCCGTCGATGCGGACGTCGAGGAGGTGCTCGCTGCCCATGCCGAGGATGTAGTCCTGCCAGTTCGACCGCAGCTCAATCTTGACGAGGTACTCGCCGTCGACCGGGAAGTGGTAGGGGATGGCCACGCCGCCCCGCGATCCGAGAGGCAGGTCCTCGCTCTGCCGGTCGTCCTGCAGCAGCAGCAGGGGCACGTCGAACGTCTCGAACGCGGGCGCGGCCGGCGCCAGGCCCACCGCGAGGCGGCTGATGGTCCGCGCCGCCGACAGGTAGCGCTCGAGCTGCGCGGTCGAGATGGACAGCACGTCGGCGTTGTTGTCGAATCCGGTGTCCGACGTCTCGTCGCCGGGCAGCAGCGGCGTCACGTCCAGATCGAGGGCCAGGAGGTCGCGAATCGCGTTGCGGTACTCGGTGCGGTTCAGCCGGTGGCCGGTGCTGGTCCGCCCGGGGTCGGGGTTCGCGGCCGCCACGCGGTCGATGTCGGCCTCGAGCCGGGCCGCCACCGCGTCGTAGGTCGCGGCGTCGGGCCGCGGCCGCCCCGGCGGCGGCATCGCCCCGGTCCGCAGCTTCGCGATCACCCGCTCCCAGACGCCGGCGTCGCGGCTCGGGTCGGCGGCGTCGACGGCGGCCGCCTCGAGGCTGAGCCCCCCGGTCACCAGCCGGTCGTTGTGACAGGCGACGCAGTAGCGGTCGAGGACCGCGCGAGGCGCCTCGCCCGCCGCCTCCTGGGCCGCAAGCGGCGCCGCGGGACCGAGCGCCGCCGCCGCGACCAGGGCCGGAACCAGGAGCGTTCTCCCGAGCCGCATCGTCATCTCCCTCATGTGGCGCCCACCCGTCAAGTTCCCCACCCGGCGATCCTACCGCCGGCCCGGACGACGCGCAATGGTCACAGCGAACGCGTTCGGACCGGACGCGGGCCAGACCCGAAACGACCTCCCGTGACGGGGTCTTCGACCCGCGCTCGGGCGGTGGCGCGCCCGACCCGCGATACCGCCTTGCTGCGGCCGTTCGCACCGACATCGACGTTGAGCAGCCCGATGGGCGCGCCCCAGCCGGGGCAGCACCGCCTTGCGGCGCCGTTCCCGGGCCGCGTGGCGCTCCGAGAGGAGGAAACTGTGGACGAGGGGGAACGGCACGGCCTTGCGCCGATTCCCGGACGGGCGCGCCGGACGGATTGAAGCCGGTCGAACGGGATGCTACCCCCCGGACGGGCGCGCCGGACGGATTGAAGCCGGTCGAACGGGATGCTACGATTTTCGATAGCTTCTGACATGAGCAAAGGAAACAGCCGGCATGCCGCGGCGCACACGAGGCGGGCGATCGTCAACTTGGACTACCGGGGGAAGACCGGGGACGGGCGGTCCTTTACTCGGCCGCCGAACCGGCGACCTGCTTCGCCGAGGTCTTCCAGAGGACCCGCCTCGTCCGCCGGACCGACGAGCCGTGGCTCGTCGGGTTCGAGACCGCCGTCCCCGCCCCCCTGCTCGACCTCACCGGCGCCTTCGCCACGCGCGCCGGGGCTTCGATGGCCCTGATGACCGCCGCGCGGTCCGTGTCCCGGAACTGGGCGCGCGCCTTCTACCAGGCCTATCCGGCCACCGTCGGCCTCTGCTACCCCTCGTCGATGCACGCCAACCGGCCGGCGATGGTCCTGACGGACCGCGCCGAGGCGGCCGGCGTCATGCCGGCGCGTCCCCGCTTCCATCGCGCCCTCGGCGACCCGGCGCTGCTCTCCGTTCTGAAGAACATCGCCCGCGGAATCGGGTACGCCCTGCGCTGAACGCCGCGTCCGAAGCCGTCCGCGACTCCCCCGGACCGCCGGGCGCCCTGACGGCCGCCCCTGGGCCGACCCTCATGAATCCCCTCATTTGGAGGCCGTCAAATCAAACCGAAAACCTCTCGATAGACGGCCTGTTCCATAAGCAAGCTTCCGAACCTCTCCATCAACGGACAGCCCGGTCCTCGGGCCAATTCGGAAGATGATACAGCATCAACCCTTGCCGAAACAGCGAGTGCGTTCCGGCGCTTCACCGTGTTCGCCTTCAACCAGCGGTCATAGCCCAGGCTCTCTCCGGCGGCGCCCAGCAACGACAGGACCGCTATTGCCAAGGCACTGATATGGCGAGTGCTCCAACTTCCAAGGTCGGGGCACACATACGCGTGCTGCAACAGCCTCCGGATGGACGCCTGGAGAAACGGCTCGTAGGAAGTACGGCGCTGCTTCGCCCTTGGGAAACGGGCGAAGAACGCAGACCCAGAACACCTAGAACACCTTCGGTTGAAGCGTCGCGCCGACGGCGTTCAGCAGGTTCGCGAGCGGTCCGCTCGCCAGTCGCGCCGCCCGACGCCCGGACCCGCCGCAGCTCCGTCAGATAGGTCTCGACGGCGGGCCGCGAGCTTGACGTTCGATCTCTGCATGCGCGGCAATTGTTGCACGCTGGCGGGCCCATCCGTGACGCGCGGGACGACGAGCCCGACGGCCAGGTCCCGCAGGCTCCCGCAACGGCGACCGCTCGATCCCGACGGCCAGGTCCCGCAGGCTCCTGCAACGGCGACCGCTGTGGCATGATGCAATGCGGAGGGTGCGCCCTGGAGACATCGCCCGGCATGGCTGAACTCGACCCGACGTCACGGCCCGGCGCGCCCGGAACCGTCCCGCCGCCGCGGGCCCCCGACCGCCGCACGCCGACGCTGGAGAACGGCGACCGGCTCACGCGCTGCGAGTTCGAGCGCCGCTACGCCCTGCGGCCCGACCTGAAGAAGGCGCAACTCATCGAAGGAATCGTCTACATGCCGTCGCCGGTACGCTTCGCCACGCACGGGGAACCGCATGCGGCCGTCCTCGGGCTGCTCCTGCACTACAGCGCGTTCACGCCGGGCGTGAGCGTCGGCGACAACGTCACCGTCAGGCTCGATCTCGACAACGAGCCGCAGCCCGACGGGCTGTTGCGCATCGAACCGGAAGCCGGCGGCCGGTCGCGGTTGAGCGACGACGACTACGTCGAGGGCGCGCCGGAACTGATCGTCGAGATCGCGGCCAGCAGCGCATCGATCGACCTGCACGACAAGCTCCGCGCCTACCGCCGCAACGGGGTGCAGGAGTACCTCGTCTGGCGCACTCAGGAACAGCGCATCGACTGGTTCGTGCTCGCCGACGGAGACTACCGCCCCCTGCCCGCCGACGCCGGGGTCGTCCACAGCCGGGTCTTCCCCGGCCTGCGCCTCGCGGTCCCCGCGCTCCTGAACGGCGACCTCGCCGCCGCCCTCCGGGAGCTGCAAACGGGCATCGACGTCGACGAGCACCGGCGGTTCGCCGCCCGGCTGGCGGAGTCGTTCTGAACCGCCGGCCGACATCACCGTTCCCAGGAGCCCGGGTCAAGACACAGGGGCGCGCCTTGTATATACTGTTCCTATTTCTCTCTGCCGTGGACTTCACGTGGGATGCTGGGAAGAACGACGACAATCTGCGTGACCGCGGATTCGACTTCGCGTTTGCCTCCTTGATCTTCGACGGCGTCACCATCGAGGTGGAGGACCGTCGACGCAACTATGGAGAGAAGCGCATGGTCGCAATCGGGCAGGCCGACGGGATACACCTGACCGTCGTCTACACCGACCGCGACCGCGCGCGGCGCATCATCTCGGCCCGGAGGAGCAACCGCCGTGAACGCCAAGTCTACGCGAGAGCCGGGACGGGATGAGCACCGGCCGCCGAGCCGCGGCCGAGCCGACACCGAGTCGTTGCGCACGGCGTCCGAGGACCGTATCGCCGCCACTTCTCCCCCCGAGCTGAAGGACCTGCCAGCGGACTTCTGGGACGACGCAGTGGTGACGCCGGCGCCCAAGCGGGCGATCTCGCTCCGCGTCGACCAGGACGTACTCGACTGGTTCCGCGCCCGCGGCCCCCGGTACCAGACGCGCATGAACGCTGTCCTGCGCTCGTACATGTCCAGGATGCTAGGAGAGTGAACCTGCCGACGAACAGGTGTCCGGCTGAAGACGCCCCGGAAACGGATGGAAACGGATGGAGAATCGGATGGGCTGCCTCACCGCGGCGGGCGACCCGGGCGGTCGCCTCGCGGCCCCCGCCCGCCGTCCGGCCCGCGGGGGCCGAACCGATCGCGGCGGTCGCGGCGCATCCTGACGATGCGGCTCTCGAAGATCTCCATCTGCTCGGCCGTCAGGATGGCGGCTATGTCGGCGTTCATCCGCGCCCGCTCGGCCTCGAACTGCTCGCGGACGCCGGCGTTGAGCTCGCGAAACCGCTGCTGGCCGGCCTCGAAGACCTCGCGCAACCGCCCGCGCTGATCGTCGGAGAGCTCGAGGTTGGCGTCCAGGCGGTCGAGCAGCCTCTCGGTCATCCGCGCCGAGGGCGGCGGCCCTCCCCGGCCCCGGAACCCCCGGGGCGGCTCGGGATCGAACCACGGCCGCACCGCGAACCCGCCCGCGAGGCCACCGCTGAACACCACGATGACGAAGAGACCGGCCCACAGGCGCATGCTGGTACGGTTCATCGCGTGATCCTTGCCTGACCCGGATACCGCCGCCTCAGACTCCGCTCCCCGCTCGTCGAGCGGGAGTGCTTCCGCGAGCGGGTTTGCCTGGACCCGGATACCGCCGCCTCAGACTCCGCTCCCGCGGGCCCCCGCCTCGTTCGACGGCTTGGCCCGCGGGCCCCACCGCCCTCAAAACGACCCGTCCGTACCCGAGGTCAACACCGCCTCCAGCAGGGTGTCGTCGTTCACCTCTTCCTGCCACAACAAGCTCAACGCGGGCGACTCCGCCGCGTCGTCCTCCTCGACCCAGTCGGTCACGAGGTCCGAGAACTCGATGGGCTCGACCGCCGCGGCCGGCCCGCGCCCCACCGCCGCGACCACCAGCAGGGCGGCCGCCGCCGGCGCGAGCCGCACCGTCCACCGACGCCAGTCGATGACGTCGAGCCAGGTGGGCGAGGCGTCGAGGTGCGCCATGACCCGGGTCGCGAACCCGAGCGGCGGCGCCGCGTCCGGCCGCGCGGACAGCACCGCGGCCACGTCGTCCTGGCCGCCCGCCGCCTCGCGGCACGCCGCGCAGCCGTCGAGATGAGCCGCCAGGCGCTCGACGCCGGCTGGATCGAGGCGCCCCGCCGCGCGCGCGATGACCGCACGCTCCACGTCGTCGCATCTCATGACGATCTCCCCATCAGCGGCTGCAGCAGCGGCCGGAGCCGGCGGCGCGCGCGGAAGATGCGGGACTCGACGGTCCCGATCGGCGCACCCGTCGCGGCCGCGATCTCCTTGTAGTCGAGCCCCTCGACGTCGCGCAGGACCACCGCGACCCGGAGGTCCGGCGGCAGGGCGGCCAGCGCCCGGTCGATCGCCTCGCGCCGCACCAGGACCGTCTCGGCGTCGGCGTCCCCCGCGGGGACGTCGGCGGCGGCGAGGGGGCCGGCGTCGTCGTCCAGGCTCCCGTCCTCTACCCGGTTCCGCCGTCCCCGCCGCTCCAGCCCGGTGCGGGCGGCGTTGGTGGCGATGGTGTAGAGCCACGTCTTGAACGAGCTGTCGCCGCGAAAGCGGGCCAGCGACCGGTAGGCGCGGATGAACGTCTCCTGCGCGACGTCCTCCGCCTCGGCGGGGTCCCTCACGATCGCCATCGCGTAGTTGACGATGCGGGTCTGGTGGCGCCGCACGAGCGCCCCGAACGCGTCGCGGTCACCGGCGACGGCGTCGGCGACCAGCGCCTGGTCCGGGTCCGCCGCCCGTGGCCCGTCGGCGGCGGTGGCCGGCCGCGCCAGCACGTCCGCACCGCCCTCGGCGGCGCCGATGCCGACACCCGTCTCCATGGCGAGCCCCCCGGCGACGCCGCTCGCGGCCGGGGCGAACGCCCCCATCGGCTGCCATCCCGGCAGGACCACGCTCGACGCTTGGCGCATGGCGAACCTCACGGCACGGTGCTCCCGGTACCATGGACCGCCCGCCCGCCGCGTTTATTCCGTGCCCCGAGGAACGCCGATACGTGCGGGCCACGGCTACTCGGAGACGGTGACCTGCACGATGGCCGACGTCCAGCAGCACTGGAAGCCGCTGCCGCCCACGCCGGTCGAGTCGAGCGCTTCGGCCCGCAGCCAGTACTCGCCGGGGGCGCTGAAGGTCGCGGTGGTGCGGGGATTCTGCACCGACGTCTCCTCGTACTCGAACGTCGCCTCGGCGAACTCGACCTCGCCCGGACCGCGCAGCTTGTGCCAGAGCAGGCTCATCGGCGGGCTGCGGCGGAACGGGCTCTCGCGGACGTGCGTGTCGGGGGTCACGTCGGACAGCCAGACGCCGAGGTCGACGGGGCTTCCGACCGATCCGCTCAGGCGCTCGGCGATGCCGACGGGCGGGCCGGTGAGGGGCGGGCCGTTCTCGGCGAAGCGGATCGTCGGCGGCTCGTTGTTGTTGGACGCGTCCTTGAACGGCTCGACGAAGTACGGCGCCTGGATGTGGAAGGGAATGGTGACCGGCTCGCCGTTCGCGACCAGCGTCCAGCTCAGATCGCCGTCGAAGTCGCCGGGCACCACGATGGTGAAGACGCCCCACGCCCGGCCCGGGGAGAAGTGGGTCGGCTGCCCGCGGTCCTGCGGGCCCGGGCTGAAGTGGTTCAGATCGCCGACGGGCAGGTCCACCGCCTGCTCGGTGTTGGCGTTGTAGAACCCGATGAGCAGCGTCGCGGTGCCGTCGGGGTTCCCGTACCAGCCCTCGAACGCGGGATACACCGGGGCCCCGAAGCCCTGCAGGGTGGTGGGGATCTGCGCCGACGCCCCCGCCGCCCCCAGGGTGACCCCGAGCAGGGCGGCCGCCGCCGCGAGCCTCATCGAACGAGTCGTCCACATGACGAAACCTCCTCGTACGTAACGGAAGCCGCCCCGATGGTGATGGGGCGGCTCCCAGGATTTCCCGCTATCGCCGTCCGGACTGGCCCGCCCATCGTCGCCTTCGGCTCCGCTGGGCGCCCAACCAACCCTGCCACGAATCGGCACCGCTCTACGGCGCAGACTCCTGAGCCCGGCAATCGTCGCCCGACGGCTCCGCCCGCGCCAAGCCAACCCTGCCGCGAGTCTGCACCCGTTCTACGGCACAGACTGCCAAGTCCGCCTTTCGTCGCCTGACGGCTCCGCTCGACGGGCGCAGACCTTCTACTCGTCGTCGGCGACGAACGCCTCGCGCTCGGCGACGGCCGCCGCGAAGTCCTCGTCGTCCATGTAGGTGACGTTGACCCAGGCGTGCCCCATCTCGTCCACGGTGCGGTCGCCGTAGCCGACCCACTGGTTCGGGTCGGGGTTGGCGCGGTTGGCCGAGGTGTTGTCGTACCACGACTTCAGGGCGATGACGGTGCCCTTCGGCAGCAGCGGCGCCGCGTGGTCGGCATAGACGTAGCTGTTGTGCCAGTTGAAGTTGAAGTCGCTGACGCGGCTCAGCACCTGCTTCGACCCGTCGGGCAGGATCGCGGTCATCTGCATGCCCTTGCCCCTCAGGTGCATGTGCGGCTGGTAGTTCTCGATGCGGCCGTTCTCCTTCAGCACGTGGAAGTTCTCGGTCGTGGTGACGGCGTTGGGCGGAATCGAGAGGTGGTAGCTGCCGCCCTCGATGGTGGACCACGCCGACAGCACCTGCCGGTGCTTCGGCTCCTGCCCCTTGGGATAGAGGTACAGCCCGAGCTCGGCGGTGTCCGTGATCTCCTCGCCGACGGCCGAGTAGTGGATGTCCCACACGATGGACGAGCCGGCCTTGATGAGCTTGCCGCTGCCCTCGCGCATGATCTCGCCCTGCTTGCCGACCGCCCACTCCATGAGGATGCCGGGGCCCACTTCCGAGGCGGCGCCGAGGTCCTCGGGGTCCTCCTCCTGCTGCAGGCGGGCGAGGGCGTGGTGGGTGATGCGGCGGCCGGCCACCGTCGACGGCCGGATCTCGATGGCGCGGATCCACCGGTCCTCGGTCAGCCCCGTCGGCACTTCGGGCTTCCACCAGGCGTCCTGCGCGACGGCGGGCATGGTGTACGGGGTCGAGTAGAGGATCAGGTCCGGCGGCCCGCCGAAGAGCCCGGCGTAGTTCCACACGTCGTCGTCGGCGAACACCGCGGGCGGCGGCAGGTCGGCGAGGTCGCCCTGCGGCGCGCTGGCATCGACCCACCGCACGATGGTGTCGATCTCGGCCTGGGTCAGCGACCGGTCGTTCTCGAAGGCCTGGATGCCCACCGACTTGTCGATGTGCCACGGCGGCATCTGCCGGGTCTCGACCCGGTTCCGGATGGAGTGCGCCCACGGCCGCGAGTCGGCGTAGGTCTGCAGCGACATCGGCGCGATGTAGCCCGGCCGGTGGCAGTTCTCGCACTTGGCCCGGAAGATGGGGGCCACGTCCTTGGTGTAGGTGGGTGTGGCCTCGTCCTGCGCGGCCGCCATGCCCGGAACCAGCATCAGGCCGCCGAGCGCGAGCGCCAGGGCGCCTCGAATGGTGCGTGTTCTCGTCATCACTGCTGCTCCTCGCCGCTCATTCGCGGCCATCCCGTCGAGCGGCTGCCCGGCCGCTGAAGCCGCCGTGCCCGCTTCAGCCACCACGAACCGCCGGGGGCGCCGCGAAGGCGCGCGTCCTTCGTGCTTGAACCTTCTATTATTCTAGTCGGGCAGGTCGCGGTCAAGGCAGAGTCTTGTCGGGGGCACGACGAGTAGATTCGGACGCCCGGCACGACACCCGAATCGCCGGCCTGACCCTTGCCAGGGGCGGTCACCTCACGAACCTGTCGTGCGCCGCCCCTGTCCAAGAGGAGCGAGCCCGAAGGGGGGCGATCCCACGCGAGATGAGCCCGAGGGGAATCGCTCCCACGCGAGATGAGCCCGAAGGGGCTGGGTCAGCATCATCCGAGGACGAATCGTGACGCTCGACGCCCAGCGCCTGCAGCCGAGGAGGAGATGGACATGACGAGCAGCAACGAACCGAGCCGGCGGCGGTTTCTGCAGGGCGCGGGGATCGCGGCGGGCGGTGTGGCGGGACACGCGCTCGCGGCCGGACCCGCAGGCTTCGCTGGCGCGGCGGCCCAGGCGCCGGCCGGCGAGAGCCCGGGGGCCCGGTTCCGCGCCCTCCTCGGGGGCGCCGACCCCGCCCGCTGCATCAACTGCGGCGACGTCGCCACGGCCCGGCTGGCCGAGATGCACGGCTTCGAGATCGTGATGTCCGGCGGCAGCGCCCTGTCCCTGAGCAAGTACGGCACCGGCGACTTCGGCGTCATCACCATGGACGACCTGGTGGAGTTCTGCAACCGCACCTTCGACGCCGTCGGGGTGCCCATCATCGCCGACGCGGACGACGGCGGCGGCAACCCCCTCAACGTCTACCGCACGGTGCAGCGCATGGAGAAGGCCGGCGCCGCCTGCATCATGATCGAGGACCTGTACGGCGCCAAGCACCTCGCCGGCTATGATGAAGGCAAGATCATCGGCCGCGAGGCGATGGTCGACAAGGTGCGCGCGGCCGTCGACGCGAGGCGCGACGACGACACCGCGTTGCTCGTCCGCAGCGACGTGGTGGCCGACGGCGGCCCCCTCGACGAGGCCATCGAGCGCGTGGCGCTCTACGCGCAGGAAGGGGGCGACGTCATCTTCGTCCCCGGCATCCCCCTGGACCAGTGCCGGCGGGCGGTCGAGCTGGCCGGGCGCCCCATCCTGACCGGGGCCCCGTCGCTCGAGGCGGCGCGCGAGAACGGGGTCGGCATCTTCTTCGTCGGCGCGATGGGGGCCATCGCCCTCGGCGCCGTCGACGACGCCATGGCCGCCCTCGCCCGCGACGGGAGCCTCGGCGACGCCGGGGCGGGCGGCCTCGGGGGCGCGCGGCGCCTCGAGCTCATCGGCAACGAGGCCGCCGTCGAGCGGGCGCAGCGGTTCAACGCGCTTCGGGAGGACGGCCAGTAGTCCCGCGGCCGGGGAACCGGCGCGGGCTCGGAGCCTGCACCCTGGCACGGTGCGGACCCCAGGCGGATTGGCCAGGAGTCTTCGCCGTAGGGGGTTGGTCGGGCGCCAGGCGGGGCCGCAGGCGACGATTGGCGGGCCAGGCGGGGCCGCAGGCGGCGATTGGCGGGCCAGGCGCCGGGCGGAGCCGTCGGGGCACGATTGGCGAGGTCAGGAGTCTGCACCGTGGAAGGTGCAGGCTTCTGGTGGTGCTGGATAGGTGCCAGGCGGAACCGTCAGACAACGATTGGCGGACCAGGACATCGGAATGATCGTCAAGCCGAGGATTCGAGGGTTCATCTGCACGACGGCGCATCCGGCGGGGTGCGCGGCGAGCGTGCGCGAGCAGATCTCGCGGGTCGAGCCGTTCCCTGACGGCCCCCGGCGGGCCCTCGTCGTCGGCGGCTCCGGCGGCTACGGGCTGGCGTCGCGCATCGTGGCCGCGTTCGGGGCGGGGGCGGGCACCCTGGGCGTGTCGTTCGAGAAGGCGCCCCGGCGCAACAAGACGGCCACCGCGGGGTGGTACAACAACGCCGCCTTCGAGGACGCGGCGGCGGCCCGCGGGCTCTATGCCCGCACCCTCGACGGCGACGCGTACTCGGACGAGATGAAGGCGCGGGCCGTCGACGAGATCCGGGCCTCGCTCGAGCAGATCGACCTGTTCGTCTACAGCCTCGCGTCGCCGGTGCGCCAGCATCCCCGCACCGGCGTCCTCCACCGCTCGGCCATCAAGCCGCTCGGCGAGGCGTTCCACGTGAAGTCGCTCAACCAGGACACCGGGGTGGTGGACGAGGTCAGCCTCGAGCCGGCCACCGATGCGGAGACCGCGGGCACGGTGGCGGTGATGGGCGGCGAGGACTGGGAGTTCTGGATGGACGCCCTCTCGGAGGCCGGTGTCCTCGCCCCCGGGTTCAAGACCGTCGCCTTCACGTACATCGGCAGCGAGCTGACCTGGCCGATCTACTGGGAGGCCACCCTCGGGAAGGCCAAGGAGGACCTGGACCGCGCCGCCGGCGCCATCCGCCAGCGGCTGTCGGGGCTGGGGGGCGACGCCCGGGTGGCGGTGCTCAAGGCCGTGGTGACCCAGGCGAGCTCGGCGATTCCGGTGGTGCCGCTGTACCTGGCCCTGCTGTTCCGGGTCATGAAGAGCGCCGGCAACCACGAGGACTGCCTGGCCCACATCGACCGGCTCTTCCGCACCGCGCTCTACTCGGACGCCCCGCCGCCGTTCGACGAGGCCGGCCGCATCCGGATGGACGACCGGGAGCTGTCCGAGCCGGTCCAGGCCGAGGTCAACCGCCGGTGGCCCGTCGTCTCCACCGACAACGTCGCCGAGCTCGCCGACCTCGACGGCATCCGCGACGACTTCCTCCGTATCTTCGGGTTCGGGGTCGACGGCGTCGACTACGACGCCGACGTCGACCCCGCCGCCGGGCGCGGCCCGTCCGAGTGAGGCTGGTGCCCGTGGCCCCGCGACGGCTGGCCCGCGGTCTCGTCGCCCTCCTCGCAGCAGCCGCGTGCACGGGGCCGGGGGCGGACCCGCAGGGCGCGCCCGACCTGCGCGTCCTCGAAGCCCGGGCCGAGCAGGGAGCGGCCGAGGCGCAGGCGGATCTCGGGGCACGGTACCTGCTCGGCGACGGCGTGCCCAGAGACGCGAACGAGGCCCTGCGGTGGTACCGGATGGCGGCCGAGCAGGGATACGCGCCCGCTCAGGCCACCCTCGGCGACCTGTACCTCAACGGCGAGGCGGTGGCCCAGGACGACGGCGAGGCCGCCCGCTGGTATCGCCTGGCGGCGGAGCAGGGGCACGCTGGCGGGCAGTACGGGCTGGGTTATCTGTACGGCGTCGGCCAGGGGCTGGCGCTCGACGCCGCCGAGGCGGCCCGGCTGATGCGTCTGGCCGCCGATCAGGGGGAGGTGCGCGCCCAGTACGCCATGGCCCTGCTCTACGAGAACGGCCAGGACGTGCCGCGAGACGACGCGGAGGCGGCGCGCTGGTACCGGCGGGCGGCCGAGCAGGGCCACGCCCGCTCGCAGGCGGGCCTCGCGGCGCTCTACCTGAACGGCCGCGCCGTGGACCAGGACGCGGCCGAGGGCGCACGCTGGCTGCGCGAGGCGGCCGAGCAGGGCTACGTCACGGCGCAGGTCGACCTTGCGTTCCTCTACGGCATCGGCCAGGGGGTGCCGCAGGACGACGCCGAGGCCCTGCGCTGGCTGCGCCGCGCCGCCGACCCTGCCCACGCCAGCTCCGAGGCGAACATCGCGGCCATGGCCCGCGCCCAGTACCGTCTCGCCCTTGCCTACGCCAACGGGCGGGGGGTCGCCGCCAACGACGCCGAGGCCGTGCGCTGGCTGCACCTCGCGGCGACGCGGGGACTCGCGGAGGCGCAGGCCGACCTCGGCTTCATGTATCTCCAGGGCCGGGGCGTGCCGGCGGACGACGCCGAGGCCGTTCGGTGGATCCGCCTCGCCGCCGCGCAGGGGCCCGCCCCCGCCCAGCGCTACCTCGGCCTGATGTACCGCGACGGCCGCGGCGTCTCCCCGGACGCCGCGGAAGCGGTGCGCTGGCTGCACCTCGCGGCCGACCAGGGCGACGCCCTCGCCCAGCTCGACCTCGGCGTGATGCTCGCCGGGGGCGCCGGCGTACCCGCCGATCCCGTCACCGCGCACCTGTGGCTCGGCCTCGCGGCGGCGCGGCTGACCGGCGAGGAAGGGGACCGGGCGGTCGCGGCCCGCGACGCGGTGGCCGCCGGCATGACGACCGCCGAGCGGACCGACGCCGAGCGCCGCGCCCGGGCGTGGAGGCCGGTGACCGAGCGGTAGGTCAGCCGGACAACCGTCGCACAACTTCCGCGATGCCCGCGTTGACGAGAAGCCCCTGCTCGCAAATCAGGGCAAGCATGAAGAAGAAAGTCCAGTCCGTCATTGTGCAAGCTACAATCGGCCCCATCGTGGAGATCACGGCAAGGCAGGGTATGATTCCAAGAACCAGTTGGACCCACAGCGGCAGAAATCGCCGTCCTGGAAACAACTTGGGAAGAACCGAGAACTGGATGAGGATTCCGCAATAATAGGCGCCAAGAATGGATGCCAGACTCTTGATGTTGCTCAAGAACTGATCCGGCGCAACCATCAGTTCCACACGCTCACCTGCTCGACTGCGCCGGATCCGAAGCCTTCTGCTCGCCTACAATGTCACCATGCGACCAAAGGTGAGAATAGTCGTTCGCCGCGTTCGCGGGCCCGGCATACACCCAGCCGTGCCGGCCGTTCGACTCGACCGACAACCACAACGATCGTTCACCCAACGTGTCGATCTCTCTTCTTTCGTTGATGTGAAAGCCGGCATTCCGCTCCACCGTCTCTCCCTCCATCACCGCGGGTGAGGACAAGAGAAAGGGAAAAAACCGGATCGGTCGAGGCGGTGTCGAGTACAACTGAAAGGACACGATCGCGGTCGCCGTTTCGCCGCCTGGCGACTGCGCCGACAACTGAATCCCCATCATCGACGTCAGCGCGCAGCTTGCCAACACCCTCACGGCGCATGGTCTGATCGACAGCATCTCAGACTCCAAGCACTCTCAACGATTCGCCCCACGCCATGGTGCCGGTCTCCTGTCCCCTCGCATGCCGGGAGCATCGGGGCGGACATGCCCCGAATCCATGATCACACGCTTGCGGCACGTCGGCAAGCGGAAGTGGGCCCGCCGGTTGCGGCTACTGTTGCGGCTACCGACCCAGCAGGTGCCGCAGGGCGCCATCCAACTCGGGGTAGCCGAACTCGAAGCCCGTCTCCCCCAGCCGGGTCGGCTCGACGCGGGCGCCTCCGAGCAGCAGGTGGTCGGCCATCTCGCCGAACGCCAGCCGGGCCCCGAAGGCCGGCATCGGCAGGATCGTCGGGCGCCCGAGCACCCGGCCCAGCGTCTTCGTGAACTCGGCGTTGGAGACCGGATTCGGCGCCACCGCGTTCACCGGCCCCTCCAGCCCGTCGGTGCGGACCGCGTGCAGAACCGCGGCCACCACGTCGTCGAGGGCGATCCAGCTCATGAACTGCCGGCCCGACCCGATGACCCCGCCCACCCCCATCTTGAACGGCAGCAGCATCTGGCCCAGCGCGCCCCCGGCCGGGGTAAGCACGATGCCGATGCGCAGGTGGACCACGCGGATGCCCGCCTCGCGCGCGGGCGCCGCGGCCGCCTCCCACTCCTGGCAGACGTCGGCGAGGAAGCCGGTCCCGGCCGGCGACGACTCGTCGAGCCGCTCGTCCCCGCGGTCGCCGTAGAAGCCGACGGCGGACGCGCAGACGAGCGTCGAGGGGCGCGGATCGAGGGCGGCCAGCCCCCGGCACAGCGCGCCCGTACCCTCGACCCGGCTGCCCCGGATGCGCGCCTTGCGCGCCGCGGTCCAGCGCCCGCCCGCGATGTTCTCGCCCGCGAGGTGGACCACCGCGTCGAGCGGCCCGCCGGCGGCCACCCGTCCCGTCGACGGGTCCCAGCTCGGTGGACCCGCGGCATCACCGGCCCCGCGCCGCAGTCCCACCGCCTCGTGCCCCGCCCCCGTCAACGCCGGAAGCAACGCCGATCCCACGAGCCCGGTCGGCCCGGTCACCCCAATCCGCATCTGCCGTCCTCCGATCGTCGGCGCCGCCTCGGCCAACGGGCCTCGGCCCCGGCGGCGACGAGCCCGGACCGAGCCGAGGAGCCCGGCGCAAGAGGCCCCTTCCATTGGTTCGACGGGCGACGCGCGGGGCCGGGTTCCACCCGCGCCCCGCTGGTACAATGGGCGCGCCGATGTCACGATATCAACTCTGTCGAATCGCCGCGACCGTTCTGATCCTCGCGCCGGGGGCGGCCGGGGCCGCCGCTGCCCAGGTC
>JAJEFC010000075.1 GCA_022820675.1 Vicinamibacteria bacterium
AGCACCGCGGCGCCGAGGCCCGGCGCGGCCAGCCCGCCCAGCGGCGTCGCGACGGCGACGACGAGGACCGCGGCCAGGGCGGACGACGCCATCACCGTCACCCCGATGGCGCCGGCGAGCCGCGCCGCGGTCACCGACGCCGGGTCGAGGGCCCGGTCGGCCTCGCCCATGTCCGCGATGCCGCCGCCGGGAACCGTGGCCGGGTCGCCGTTCGGCTCCTGGCCGGCGGCGAGACCGGCGGGCGGGGAAGCCCCGGGATCGTCGGTCGCGACGACGCCAGCGCTTGGGGCCACGCGGCCGGAATCGGGGAGCGGCGGTGCGGCGGGATCCTCCGTCCGGGTGGCGCCCTTCACGCCTGGAACGAGTGTCATGGGCATGGCGGTCGCAGCGCGGCGGAAACGCCCTGCCGAACCGAACTCAGGCTATCACGCCTGGAGCGGTGCAGGGGGGGGCCGGGGCACGCGCCGCAGGCACCGCCAGCCCGCCAACTGCTCGACCTACGATACAATCTTGATTCAGAGTTCTCGCGGCAACCGTGGAGTCATGATCCGACTGCAACCGGTCCACCCGGGCGAGATTCTCAAGCACGATTTCATCGATCCGTCCCGGTTGTCGGCAAGAGCGCTGGCCACCGCGCTGGGCGTGAGTCCAGGACGCATCACCGAGATCGTGCGTGGGCGCCGCAGCATCACCGCATCGACGGCGCTCCGGCTTGCCCGCTATTTCGGCACGGACGCGCAGAGCTGGATGAACCTCCAGACTCGCTACGACCTCCTGGTCGCGGAGCGGACGGCAGGCAGAGCATTGCAGGCCATCCGTCCCCGCGAAGCCGCGTGAGCTTGAGACGAGGACCGTCCTTGAGCAAGCCCGACCGCACGACCGCCCCCACCCGCCGATTCCCCGCACCCGTCGCGCGCCACCGCTTCCTGCAGGCGATGGTCGCCGCAACTGCCGAGCTACGGCCCACCGGGCCGCTCCGCCTGCGGGCCTGGCCCCCTGGTCATCGCGGATCCCTCGTTCGCAGCCGGACGGTCCGTCGCGGGTCGCCGGATTCTACAAGTCCCGCGCAGGAGCTGAAGCGATGCTGAACCGGCTGAAGCTCGAGAACTTCAAGGCGTGGCGCGACGTCGCCCTTACTTTCGGGAAGGTGACCGGATTTTTCGGCACCAACAGCGCCGGCAAGAGCAGCCTCCTCCAGTTCCTTCTGATGCTCAAGCATACGAGGAATGCCACCGACCGAGGGTTGGTCCTCGACTTCGGCGGCCCGTACGAATTGGTGGACCTCGGAGGGTTCACCGACGTCGTGCACGGCCATGCCGAAGGCGAACGGATAAGCTGGATGCTCGACTGGACGCTTCCCCAACCCATGACGATCAAAGACCCCGAGTATCCCCGCGGCGCACCACTCTTCACGGGTGCCCGTCTGCAGACCCAGTGTGAAGTCGGCTACCACGACAAGCGCTTACTGCCTCGGGAGCTGGCTTACAAGTTCTCGGATGTCGTTTTTCGGCTGCAACCGATGCCGGAAGCGAATCAGGAATTCGAACTTCAGACGGACAGCACGAACTTTCGATTCCGGCGCACGCAGGGCCGTACGTGGCCGCTCCCACATCCCATCAAGACCTACCTGTTTCCCAACGAAGTAAGGAGCTACTATCAGAACGCAGACTTCCTCGGCAATTTCGAACTCGCATACGAAAAGGCCATGGACTCGCTGTACTACCTCGGCCCGTTGCGTGAATATCCAGTCCGCGGATATAGGATTTGGAACGGATCCAGCCCCGAAGACGTAGGGCCGCGCGGCGAACGGAGCATGGAGGCTATAGTAGCCGCAACGCACAACAACGAGACCCGGCACCTCCAGTCCAAAGCGAGGGGAGTACGGAAGAAGCCATTTCAGGCGACGATTGCCTACTGGCTCAACAAGTTGGGGCTGATTCACGACTTTCGTCTTGAGGAATTAGCGGAAGGCACCGATGCGTACCGGGCGATCGTCACGACATCCCCGCGGGGCGTACCAACGGCGCTGCCGGACGTCGGGTTCGGCGTATCTCAGGTCTTGCCCGCACTGGTCCTGCTCTACTACGTACCGGAGGGTTCGACGGTGCTCATGGAACAGCCGGAGATCCATCTTCATCCCGCGGTGCAGAGCGGTCTCGCCGACGTGATGCTGAACGTCGCCCGCGTGCGAAACGTCCAGATCGTCGTGGAGAGCCACAGCGAACACCTGATGCGACGCCTGCAACGGCGGGTGGCCGAGGAGAAGGCATCCTCGGACGACGTGAAACTGTATTTTGTATCCTCGAATAGGGGCGCAGCGCAACTCTCCGATCTGCGCTTGAACGAATGGGGAGAGATCGAGAACTGGCCGGACAACTTCTTCGGCGACGAGATGGGCGAGATCGCCGCAATCTCCGAGGCTTCCTTGAGGAGACGGATGGAGCGGTCCGGATGACCGCTTTCGTGGTCGATACCAATGTTGCGATAGCCGCCAACGGCCGCGAGACGCATGCCGACCTTCAGTGTCAACGCTCCTGCGTAGAGAGGCTTGCCGCGGTCGTCAAGGAAGAGACCATCGCCATCGACGACGCCGGCTTGATTTTCGACGAGTACGCAAGGCACCTCAGACGCTCCGGACAGCCGGGCGTGGGCGACCTGTTTCTGAAGCACGTGTTCGACCATCAGTATCAAACGGCTCGGGTTCGCAGGGTCACGCTACGACGCTCCACCGATACCCGACGAGGCTTCGAAGAGCTGCCCGAGAACACTTTCGACCCTTCCGACCGCAAGTTCCTGGCCGTTGCGGTGGTCGCAAGAGCCGTTGTCCTGAACGCGACCGACAGCGACTGGGACGAGCAGACAGCGCTGCTGCACCGTCTGCGGGTGCAGGTTCGCCAACTCTGCCCGCAACATGCCTCGAAGGCGGCTCGGCACGGCCGATGATGGCGCGGAAACGCGGGCCCGGGGTGGGGTCGGTCCCGAAGTACCCCAGCACGCCGTACTGGCCCTGGTCGCCCACGGTCGGCCGGGGCGACGCGGTGCACCCGAATCCAGAGCATTTCGTGGGAAGCGCCGTCGTGGTGACCGAGAAGCTGGACGGGGGCAATACGCTCCTCCATGCCGGCAAGGTCTACGCACGGAGTGTTTCGGCGCCTTCCGAGGGCAAGTGGATGGCCCTGGTGAAGAAGCACCATGCCTGGAAGGTGACAGAACCGGATGTCTACCTGTACGGCGAAGACATCTACGGGGTGCACAGCATCGCGTACGAGCCCGTGGCGGAGGAGCGGACCTTCTACGCCTTTGCGCTTCGTCACGGCGACGGCCGGTTCGATCCGTTTGCCGATGTCGAGAACTACGCGGTTCGGCGGGACATACCGGTCGTGCCGGTCCTGTTCAAGGGGTGCTTCCGGTCGGTAGCCGACATCCGCGCGTTCGTGGACCGGGCCCATGGCGAGCCGTCGGTGCTCGGCGGGAAGCGGGAGGGCGTGGTGTTGCGGCTGGCGCGGGGATTCCCGGCGGCGGAGTTCCCGGACAACGTCTGCAAGAGCGTCCGCGTCGGCCACGTGCAGACGGACGAGCATTGGACCCGCAACTGGCGGCCGTGCCAGATCGCACGGCCTTGACGCCTCAGAGTCCGCGCAACCCTTCCGTCAACGCGATCGACACCCCCCCCACGGATCGGTCAGGAGGGCGTAGCCGCTGCCGGCGGGGCCCCGGCGGAACGGCACGTCGAAGACCATGCCATGCGCCTCGAGATCGCGGCAGAACCGTTCGAGGTCGTTGACCTCGAGGCCGATGTGGTCGAGCATGCGGCCGCGGGTGGGCGCGCCGCCGGCGGCGGGGTTGTAGGGGAAGTTGAAGTTGATACCCGGCAGGTCGACGGCGTCGTAGCGCCAGCGCATGCCTGGGGTGCCGCCGAACCTCTCCGCGTACCGGCGTTGGGCGTCCTCGACCGCGTCATCGACCAGTGTAGAGGTGCAGGAGGTGCGAAACGATGGGCGCCGGCAGCGGCGCGTTGTGCCGTTGCCACCGATCCACGAGCGTACCTCTACCCCGGCTCGGCGAGCAGCTCCCCGTTCCAGAGCCGGCGCAGGAACTCCATGACGGGCAGGATTCGGATGCCATCGACGACGCGGGCGGCGGACTCGCGGCAGACGACGATCCGCTCCGCCAGCGGCGTCTCGTCCGCCAGCCGGCGCAGGCCCGTGAGATCGCGACGGGTCACCGCGCCCGTGGCCTTCACCTCGATCGCCGCCGTCTCGCCCACGACGAAGTCGACCTCAGAGCCGTCCGCGGTACGCCAGAACGTCAGCGGCCGGGGGTCTCGCGCGTACGAGAGCCAGGCGCTCAGCTCGCAGAAGATCAGTTGCTCCAGGGCCAGACCGAAGTTCGGGTTTCCGGCCTCGATGCGGCTGACGCCGGCCAGCAGGTTGGCGACGCCGACATCGAAGAAGTACAGCTTCGCGCGAGAGGCGGGCTTGCGCCGGGGCTGGCGCGGCATGAACGGCTGGAGCAGCGTGGCGACAAGAGTGTCCTGCAGCACCTGGAAGTACTCGCGGACAGTGCGCGGGGGAACCGCCGCGTCGGCGGCCAGCCGTTCGAACACGATGGGCTGGCCGCGGCTCACGGCAGCGGCGGTGAGAAACCGCGAGAACGGCTCGATGCCCCGCACCAGACCCTCGGCCTGAACCTCGAGCTGCAGATAGCTCCCGCAATAGGCGCGAAGATCCTCGATGGGGTCCGAGGAGAAGTACACCGACGGAATCCCGCCCACGTTGAGCGCGCGCAGCAGGTCCCAGCCGGGAACCTCCGCCGAGACGAAGGGGAACAGGCGGCGCGTTCGCGCGCGCCCGCCGAGCAGGTTCACGCCCCCGCGCCGGAGCTTCGCGGGACTGCTTGCGGCCAGTACGAACCGCAGTCCCCGGCTCTCGATCAGATCGTGCACTTCGTCGAGCAGACTCGGCAGCTTCTGGATCTCGTCGATGATCACGGGGCCGGTCGCGCCGGAGCCGGCGGCCAACTCGGTGCGGAGTCGCCCCGGCTCTCGCGAGAGGCGCAGGAACACATCGCCGTGCAGGAGATTGAACCACGGCGACCCGGGGAAGCGCCGGCGCAGACAGGTGGTCTTGCCGGTCTGGCGCGGCCCGAAGAGGAAGACCGAACGACTACTCAGGTCGCGGGCCAGGTCGAGGCGGCGCGGCAGCGCGGTCGTATCGTCTCCCAAGGAACGTCCCCGACGACGGCGGGGCCTCCACTCACGGTCGGCAGCGGGGCAGCGCGGTCGTGTCGCCTGCCTGGATGGGTATTCTAGCAACCATGATGCCGAAAAAACCTGTTTTCCGGCAACACAGTTGCCGGAAACCCGGAATCAGAGATGATCTCGTGGAGACGTTCTCGCCGGTGCGACGCCGGGACGACGGGACGAAATGACTGCCCCCGCCACCAACTCGAGACGGGGGGAGGCAAGCGCGGGCGACCGCGTGGCCGGCCGCCAAGACCAGCTCGGAGAGCGTCGCCTACGGCTCCGATGGCCGCCCACCACCCTGCCCGGGAAGTCGTCTGCACCGTTCTCCCCCAGACGGCCGCGGGCCGACGACTCCTCCTCAGCGCGAGAACAGGTAGGTCATCTTGACCGCGAGCTGCCGGTTGCGGAGCCACGGCGTGTCGTAGTTGCCGTAGATGCCGGGGGTGTACAGGAACGGCTGGTCGTACAGCCGCATCTCGTCGTAGGCGATGTAGATGTCGCTGCCGGGGCTGTAGATCCAGTTGAACCGGACGCTGGTGCTGAGCTCGCCGGCCGTCGAGTTGTACTGGGTCAGGGTGCGCAGGGTCATCTCAGGCGAGAGCGCGAAGTCGAGGCGAAGCGACGCGAGGTCGGCCACGAACTCGCCCCACGGCAGCTCCACGTCGTTGCGGTCGAACCGCAGCTCGGCCGCGATGCGGCTCGTGGCCCGCAGCCCGAGGGTGGCCCGTGAGTTGACGCGGGTACCGCCGAAGAAGGTCTGCGGCGAGTAGCCCAGCTCGCCGTAGAGGCGGCGCGACGGGTCGCTGCGGTAGCGGTAGTTCCACTCGCCGAAGCGGTACGTGCCGGGCGGAATCGTGACGCCCTGGCCGTAGATGGTGAACGGGATGTCGAGCTGCTCGAAGTGGTCGTTGTACCACAAGGTCATCGACGAGCCGTTCTCGAAGTAGGTCCCGATCATGTGGTGGATGCGCCGCGTCAGCAGCCGGTTGTTCTGATCGGTGGTGTAGGTGATGTTCCACATGGGGTCGAACATGCGGATGCCCCAGCGCCCGGGGCGGGGGTCCCACTCGCCGTGGAACTTGGAGGTGCGGATGCCGACGCGGGGCACGAAGCCGACCTCGGCGTTGAAGTTCTCCTGCAGGTCGATGTACTCGGCGTAGACGCTCCACGACGGGCTGAGCCAGGTGCCGCGGGCGTACGCCGCCATGTCCCGCCCGGACTCGCCGGGGCATCGGCCCCGCGTCACCGAGCTCGCGCCGCAGAGCGCCGTCTCGGTCTTGGCGAGGAACCCGTTCACCGTGAAGTTGCGGTGCACGGCGAGGGTGGTGTCCGCGGCCAGCGTCCGGTTGAAGTGCGCGTCGTTCATCGAGCTCTTGTCGATGACGATGCCGCCGACCTTGGAGCGGGCCAGGATGTCGCGGCTGTAGCGCCCGACGAAGAAGTTGTCGCCGGGATTGCCGAACGCCTCCTGCGTCGTGATGTTCATCGCGGCGACGTTGTGGCGCTCCACCTTGCCCGAGACCCGGGCGCCCCCGACGATCGGCACCGGCTGGCCGCGCTCGGACAGCCCGATGCGCCGGGTGAAGAACAGGTCGGCGAGGCGGCTGAAGCCCGAGGACGCCCCGACGTTGAACATGCCCGCGTTCTCAAGGAAGAAGTCGCGCTTCTCGGGGAAGAACAGGGGGAACCGGGTCAGGTTGACCTGCTGCTCGTCCACCTCGACCTGCGCGAAGTCGGTGTTGAGGGTGACGTCGAGGTTGAGGCCGGACGCGAGGCCGTACTTGACGTCGAGGCCGATGTCGCGGAACCCGCTGCCGTCGAGCCCGCCGGCGTCCACGCGGTCCTGCCGCCCCCCCGTCAGCAGATAAGGCGTCACCCGCAGGTCCATGCCCTGGTCGACGGCGGTGATGCCGGTCATGGTGCCGGCCAGGCTCACGCGGGTGAGCGTGTACTCCTTCGAGATCGGCGCCCAGTAGACCTGCTCGTTCTTCCTGCGGATGTTCCGCATGAAGTTGACGCCCCACACCTGCTCCTCGTTCTCGGGGAAGCGCAGGGTGATCATGGGGATGGCGATCTCGGCCGTCCACCCTTCGGGGGTGCGGTGGGCCACCACGTCCCACACCCCGTCCCAGTTCACGTTGATGTTCGAGGTGTTCGTGCCGCGCCAGCCGCCCTCGCCCTCCTCGGAGATCTGCTGCTCGAGCTTGGCCCCGAGGGGGCTGGTCACGAACATGTAGCCGGAGCGGCGGTCGTGGAAGGTGTCGAGGATGACCTGGAAGTTGTCCTCGTCGAGCAGGCGCAACGAGTCGCGGCGCATCTCGGTGGCGATGACCTCCTCGGGGGCCGAGTCGTAGGCCTCGACGCCGAGGTAGAGGGCGCGCGCGTCGTAGAGCAGGCGAACCACCGTGCGCTCCGTCGCCGGCTCGCCCTCCGCCGGCTCCTGCTGCACGAAGTCGTCGACGACGGCGGCCGACAGCCAGATCTCCTCGTCGAGCCGGCCGTCCACCACCGGCGGCCGGTCGACCCGGCGCGGCTCCACCCGCAGGGACCGGCCGACGGAGAAACCGGCCTGCGGGGCGTCGTCGCCCTCGAGGATCAACGACTGGCCTTCGGCCAGGGCGGCGCCGCCGTTCCCGGCCGCGGGCGCCTGCTGCGCGGCGGCCGGCGCGGCGGCGAGCGTACAGAATGCAACCGACAGGAGCCAGGCTGTTCGCATGTTGCCGCCATTATAACCGCTGCCCCCAACGCTCGGAGGCCCGTCAGCGCCCACCGACGACGCGCATCGCATAGACTATGGTCGCCTTCCCCGGCGTATCGCTCCGGGCGCCGGCAAGGGTTCCGCGATGCCGCGGGGCCGCCGCCCCACGGCCACCACCGCCCCGGCACATCATGTCGGACGGCCGGTCAGCGGTGGGGGAACCCGTGTTGCACCGAAACCGGAGGACGCCGGCGGCCACCACCGCCCCGGCACATCAGGTCGGACGGCCGGTCAGCGGTGGGGGAACCCGTGTTGCACCGAAAACCGGAGGACGCCGGCGGCCACCGTGCCGCAGACGGCCGGGCGTCGGTCGCGACAGGCGGAATACCCCGGCTCGACAGTCGCCGGGAAGGAGAACCACCCCATGAAGGGGAAGGAGAATTACCCCATGAACGGAAGGAGAACCACCCCATGAAGGGAAGGAGAACCACCCATGAAGGGAAGGAGAACCACCCCATGAAGGAACCCCTGCTCCGAGCGCTGAACGAGGCACAGGAGTACTTCGACCGCAGCACCCGCGCCCTGACCGAGGACGACTCGGGCTACGCCCCCGCCGAGGGCACGTTCACCGCGGCCCAGCACGTGGCCCACGCCGCCCAAACCATCGACTGGTTCGTCGAGGGTGCGTTCAGCCCGACCGGGTTCAGCCTGGAGTTCGAGGCGCTCGATCGACAGGTGCGCGAGGTGACGTCGCTCGCCGACGCCCGCGCGTGGTTCACGCGGGCGGTCGACAACGCCCGCCAGGTGATCGAGTCGAAGTCGGACGACGACTGGAGCCGCCCGTTGCCGGCCGGCCCCATCCTCGGCGACCAGCCGCGCGCGGCGATCTTCGGGGCGATTGCCGACCACACGGCCCACCACCGGGGCGCGCTCACGGTGTACGCGCGGCTCCGCGGCAAGACCCCGCCGATGCCCTACATGGAGTGAGCGGACGCCGCAGGGCGCAAGGCGACGAAGGCGATCCGCAAGCCCGTGCCGCCGACACCCGGCATGGCGCGAGCAGACGCCGGCGACCGCGCGGGAGCAAGAGGTGCAGACCGCGGCCGGACTGGTGCGAAGCGCACCGGAACGGACCAGAATCTGCGCCGCGGAGCGGCGCCTCCCCGCGGTGAGGGCGATTTCTCCAGAGGGCCGGCCGGGCGGCAATCGGAGACGCAGGCGACGATGTCCGGTTACCGGCGGGGCCGGTAGGTCCACTTCGTCAGCCGCAGCGCGCCGCCGGCGCCGTCGTGGAAGAGGGTGCCGTTCAGACGCGTCACCTCCTCGATGCGCGCCTCGATCCGGAAGTGCCCCTGCTCGGGGTGGGTCGCCTCGGCGACGAGCTCGAGGGTGTCGGCATCGAACTCGATGACGTCGAACGCCACGTTCGCCGGGTTGAGCATCTCGCCGGTGATGGTATCGCCGTCGACCTCGAACCGCACCGTCGAGGCGTCGTAGCCCGACTCGGGAATCCACTGGCCCGACCACGTGCCGCGCAGGGCGTCGTTCTGCGCGAAGGCCGGTGCGGTCGCCAGGAACGCTCCCAGCAGGAACCAGACTCGTGGCAGGGTTGGTTGGGCGGCAATCGGAGCCAAAGGCGACGATTTCCGGGCTAGCTCTCATGGCCATCTCCTCCCACGATGACGCGCTCGGAACGCACCGCGGGCGCGCTGCAGACGGCAGCGCCGCTCGCCGATCGAGGCAGAGCACCTCGCGGTGCGCCTGCGCTTCCGAGTTGCAGGTGACGGCGGCCGGCCGGCCGCCATCCGATCCCAAACCGCAGACCCTCGCCGAGGTCCCCGGGCCGCGGCGGCGGGCCGGCGGCTGGATCAGGAAAGGCAGTGGACCTGCCTTCACGAAAAGTCTACGAGAAACCGGCCGGAGCGTAAAGATCCCGCGCCGAAGTGGCGGACGTGGCGAATCGACCGCATATCTCCTACACTCAAGGGCTGCGGAGCGACAAGAACGAAGGGTCCCCGTCGCCGGCATCCGCGATGCACGAGACGTCCGCCGCCGCCGGCCGGCGACGATGCGCGCGCCCGAGGTTCGGCCGACGAGGAGCACGACGGACCGGCCGGAGCGTGCCGGCGGCCCGCTCGCGTGCCGGCAACGAGCCCGATGCGGGAAGACCCCGATGCGGATGAGGTAGCGCCCATGACTGCACGCAGCCCTTTTCCCGCCGCCGGTCTCGCCCTCGCCGCCGGTCTGCTCGCGGCGTCCGCTGCGGGGCAGCCACGCGTGCACGAGATACGCGTCGAGAGCCCGGCCATGGCCTCGGGCGAGACGATGCCGCGGCGGTACACGCCGGACGGGCACAACGTGTCGCCGCCCGTCACCTGGAGCGACCTGCCCGAGGGCACGCGGGAGATCGCGGTCGTCTGCGCCGACTTCGGGGCCGGGAGCCCGCCGCCGTGGGTGCACTGGATCGTCTACGGCATCCCCGCCACCGCCGGCGGGCTGCCCGAGGGGCTGCCGATCCTGCCGGAGACACCGCTGCCCCCGGAGCTGGACGGAGCCATCCAGGGGCTGAACGGGTGGCGGCGGCCCTACTACCGGGGGCCGGCGCCGCCGGCCGGCACGCCGCACCTGTACCACTTCACGGTGTACGCGCTCGACGAGGCCCTGGGGCTCGAGCCCGGCCTGACGCGCCGGAAGCTGCTCGAGGCGATGGAGGGCCACGTCATCGGACGGGGCGACCTCGTGCCGGTCTACGAGCGGTTCTAGGGTCCCGCCACCGAGCTTCGTGAGGCGATTCCGTGCGACATTGCTTTGGTGTGCAGACAGTTGCCGCGATTCGGAGTTTCGCGAACTCACGGCCGGAACACTGGCGGACGGTCGTGGAGCCTCGTTTCCCGACGGAATGACGCCGGAATGCTCAGCATCGACGACGTTCGAGCGGCGGCCCGCCACCGCGACGGCCAACCGGGAACCCGCACCACAGCCGGGCCACTTCCGCCGGGTGGCGGGCACCGGGCGCGCGCGCCATTCGGCGACAACGGACCGCCGGCCGGCGGGCGACGCGCCGACACGCCAATGGGCGACAAACGAAAACGCCGTCCCGCCAGATGCGTGAGATACGTATAGAGGAGCCACCGATGAAGAACGAGGGTCAACAGCTC
>JAJEFC010000210.1 GCA_022820675.1 Vicinamibacteria bacterium
CCGCCGCACCACAAGTACCGTCGGACACCGGTCCCCTTCGCCGGTCCCTCACCACGATCAGCGCGTTGCCGGATCCAACCGCGCCCTGCCTCGCCGCCGCAGAACGGGTTGGGCAGCCGACGAAGAAGAGCCGCACCCATCTCCGTTCGTCGTCATTGGACGGACGGTCCCAGGTGCTCAGCGCCAACGACACGTCGGCGTGGGCTTGTGCGGTCAGCACCCTCATACCATCGTCGCTGGTTTCGTCCAGGTCCAAGTACGGCATGGCCTCCGCCGGAACGTCGCCACTTGGGAAACGAACGACGTGGCAATCCCGGTCGACGTACTGCGCAAACATACCGGCCATCTCGTCGTAGGCGGATTCCTGGGCGGCGAGCGAGACACTCGCGACTCGCCCGCCGAACTTCCATTCGCTGAGACCCCAGTGCATGTTCAAAGGGGACACGTCCCCAGGAGGACGCGGGCAAGTGCCCAGAGAGAAGATCTCGATTCGGTCTCCCAGCTCTGTCATCCGGAGGCCATCAATCATGCCCACGAGCACCGGATTGCTGGCCCACAATCCCCCGTCAACGAAGACGTAGTGGTGCGCGGAGTCTGTCGGGTGGGCGACACGAGCCATCGAGCGATACAGCGGAGCCGCACTTGTTGCGAGGCAGACGTCCACAAGGCGGAATCCGTCATCACGATGGCCGTTCAGATGTGGCGTCTTGAAGACCCAGGCGCGGTGTCGGGTCATGTCGACGGCCGGAATCGCGAGCGCAATGCCCCGCCGGTCGTAGATCTCCCGGATCGTCCACCGTGCAAAGACACCGTCCAGCGCCCGCTCGAGCGCCGCCGCACCGTTGGCGAGGTGTTGGGGCCGCGTGCGCATCTGCGGAATCGAGCGCAGGACACCGTTCGGCATCTTGACGGGAAAGATGGCCTTGCCGTGGCGGCGGTAGAGGCTCGCCACCTCGGCGAGAGGAACGCCCGCAGCCAGTGCGCAGGCGATGATGCCGCCCGTGCTGGTCCCGACGATGAGATCGAACGCCCTCCCGACATCGAGAGACCCGCTCTTGCGCCGCTTGGCCGCCTCGACCGCCAGCGCGGACAGGTACGTGGCGGCATACAGGCCGCGCATCCCTCCACCGTCGATCGTCAGCACCCGGACAGCTCTCATCGCCGTCATCCCCGTCTCACCGGATCCCTCTGTTTCACAGGTCGCTCGCCGATACACTCACGGTACATGGTGACTCCAAGGGTTGTCAACAGGTCGAGTCTTGTTTCACGAAGACACCCGGTGCCGGGTGCCTCATCGCCATCGGTTTTCCCCCCCCAAGCGGAACCCATCATCTGAGCCCCCAAGTCCAGGCTTGTTTCACAGATCGCCCTCTGCTATACTCACGATACAGCACGGCCCGGAGGGCTGTCAACACATCGATTTTTGTTTCACGAAAAGAGCATCCGAGTGCCGAAACTGATGCTGTCGTCGCTGGGGAAGCTCGTACGGGATCGGAGAGGCGCCAAACGCATGCGAGAGGTCGCACAGGAGATCGGGATCAGCGCGGCCACCGTCATGCGGATTGAGAACGGCCGGACACCTGACGTTGAGACCTTCGGGAAGGTGTGCCGATGGCTCGGAACCGATCCTGGGGATTTTCTGGGGTTCGAGTCCACCGGCGGCGATTCGCCGGGCGAACCGCCGGTTCGAGTCTCCGCTCACTTTCGGCTCGACCAATTGCCGCGCCCGGAGACCGCCAACGCCCTTGCGCGCATGTTGCTGTTCATCGCCGCGCGCGAGAAAACGTCGAAGGTGCCCGACGATGCCGACGCCGACGCTTGAACGCGGTTTCAAGGCGTGGTCGGAGAGGGTGGCGTCGAACGTGCGGCGGCAGCTCGGCATCCCGAGCACGGCCGCACTGGACCCGTGGCGGCTCGCAGCGGAACTCGGTGTGCGCGTGGTCAGCCCCCTCGACTATCCGGACCTCGATGCGGAGGTACGGGCGCAGCTTTTGGATCGGGACCCCTCTGGCTGGTCCGCAGCTACTCTCGTGGTCGGCGACACCGCGATTGTCGTTTTTAATCCCAAGCACTCGCCCGGCCGAAGGGCGAGCGACGTGATCCACGAACTTGCGCACATCATGCTTGAGCACGACCCGGCCACGGTCGTGTTCTCGCAGGATGGACAAATGGCCACGAGGACGTTCGATCAGAAGCAGGAAGACGAGGCCAACTGGCTTGGCTGGACGCTGCTGCTTCCCCGCGTCGCGCTCATGGCCGCGCGCAGGCGCCGAATGCCCGCGAGGGCCATCGCCCAGGAGTACGGCGTGAGCGAGACCCTGGTGCGATATCGCCTGCAGGTGACGGGAGTCGAGATCCAGACGAGGCGCACCAAGGCGCGTCCCGCCACTTCCCACGGGTCACCGACATGACCACGGCTCGCGCTCTTGACTTCTTCGCGGGCAGCGGTCTCGTTCGTCTCGGTCTGGAACCGGATTTCAGCTACGGGAGGGGATCCGTTGAAGTACGTCGGGGACAGCAGGTCTCCACAACCGAAGCACCATGACGATCACAGAGGCGAAATCGAGGTGACGTTGGTGGACCGTGCGCGCGACGATCGAGAGCACTTGCTGAGTCTCGGCGCCACGGAGGGTGCGATTGCCGCCAGAGACCTTATGGGTGAGGACGGCAGGCCAAATTGCCTGCTCGACGCGCCAGTTCGTCGCGTCGATCGACGGGTGTCAGAGGAAGGCGGGTTTCTTGTCCGAGAGTGTTCACACTCATCCGAAACGAGCAACCGGATACTCCACGGCACCATTGATCAGACGGCAGACGCAACGTCACCGCCACCACAACCCGATCCATCCTCAAGACCGGCGGCGCTCGGCTCCCCGCCCCCCCCAACCTGCTCGGAAGCTAAACTCGACACCCGCGGATATTGACGGGGCTTGTGTCATGTTCCCTGGGTTCCGTATGGGCAAATGATCTTTGGGCACGAGTGACCTCGAATCCCGGTCCGGGCGGGCGTCTCGGGCAAGATCCTATCAATATGACCCGACTCCGACAACTCCCGGGCGGCTTTCGTGCCGTTTGCCGCCACTTGTAGCCCCCTACTACAGCGTGCCTACCGCAGGCAGGATGCCGAGCCTGACACTACCGCCGCGAGCACCCCTCGATTGCGCCGGGACAATGCTCAACGGCGCGACACGCCCCGATTACCGACCGCCTACGCCCGGCCCAACTGCACCGAGACCAGCTTCGAGACCCCCGGCTCCTCCATCGTCACCCCGTAGAGGCGATCGGCGATCTCCATCGTCTTGCGGTTGTGGGTGACGAGGATGAACTGCGTCTCCGACTGCATCCCCCGCAGCATCTCCACGAAACGACCGATGTTGGCCTCGTCGAGGGGCGCGTCGATCTCGTCGAGCAGGCAGAACGGGCTCGGCTTGAACTTGAAGATCGCGAACATCAGGGCCATGGCGGCCAGCGCCTTCTCGCCCCCCGACAGGAGCTGAATGCTCTGCAGGCGCTTGCCGGGCGGCTGGGCGATGATGTCGATGCCGCTCTCCAGCAGATCGGTCTCGTCGAGCAGGACCAGCCCCGCCCGGCCGCCCCCGAACAGGGTGGAGAAGGTCTGCTGAAAGTGGGTGTTGATGGCGTCGAACGCCTCGCGGAACCGCTCGCGCGTCGTCTTGTTGATGCGGGCGATGGCGTCGACGGTGGCGTCGATCGACTCCACCAGGTCCTTCCGCTGCGCGGTCAGGAAGTCGTAGCGCTCGTCGAGGTCGTCGAACTCCTCGATGGCCATCATGTTCACGGGCCCGAGGCGCTCGATCTTCTCCCGCAGGCGCGCCGTGGTCTCCTCGATGTCGACCGCCGACGCGCCCGCCCCGGGTGACCCGGGGTCCGGCCCCGCCCCGGGCTCGGCGGCAGCCCGGGCGATGTCCCCGGCGGCCTCGCCCGCGCCCTCCTCCGACTCGGCAATCTCGCCCGCGTCCGCCGACCCGGCGGCCTCGCCCGCGTCGGCCGACTCGGCGGCCTCGTCCGGTTCGTCGCCGATGCCGCCCGCAACGGCAAGGCCGTCCCGCTCGATCTGATCCGCCTGCGCCGAGACCTCGTCGAGGGTCGACTGCAGGGTGTCCCGGCACGTCTCCGCCAGGTGGTCGAGATCGCGCTCGGCGGTGGCGCGGGCGACATCGATCGCCGCCGCCTCGCCGCGGCGTTCCTCGAGGGCGGCGCGCGCCTCCCGCGCCGCGGCGTCCTCGGTCTCGAGGCGGCCGCGCAGGTCGAGGACCCGCTCGTCGGCCGCGCGGACGTCCTCCCGCAGGTCGGACAGCTTCACGACCTCGCCGTCGAGCAGCCGCTCCGACTCGGCCACCGAGGCGATCAGCGCTTCCCGCGCGGCCGCGACCCGCGCATGCTCGGCGTTGCGATGCTCGAGCCGCTCCTCGAGCTCGCGGTTGGCGCGCTCGATGCGCGCGACGCCGGTCTCGAGCGCTGAGGCCCGCTCGACGAGCGCCGCGTGCCCCGCCTTCACCTCGGCCACGTCGCGGCGCAGGCGCTCGATCGACTCCCGCCCGTCGAAGACCCGGCGCTGCGCCGCGGCCAGCCGGTCGTCGGCGACGCGCTGCTCGCCTTCGAGCCGCTCTATGGAGACGCGGGCCTCGTCGCGGCGCGCCTCCAGGCCGGCGCGCTCCTCGCCCAGCGTGCGACGCTCGGTGTCGATGAGCTCCTGCTTCCGGCCGAGCCGCCGCGACGCCTCGGCCGCCGCCGTCCGCTGCATGTCGTGGCCCAGCGTGGTCTTCTCGTGCTGATGCCGCTGTTGCTGCAGCTCGCCGAGGGCGGCCTCGGCCGCCGACGCCGCCGCGTCTCGCTCGGCGATGGCCGCGGCGAGGTCCTCCACCGTGGATTCCTCGGCCGCGATCCGGGTCTCGAGCTCGCGGATCTCGCGCTTGGTGGCCAGGATGCCGAGCGCCTCCGCCTTGGCGCCGCCGTCGACCCGCCCCGACCCGCGGAACACGTCGCCCTCGGGGGTGGCCACCGGCGCGTCGGTCAGCCCGGCGGCCGACGCCGCCGCGTCGAAGGACGGCGCCAGCCAGTGGCCGGCGATGGCGGCGCCGA
>JAJEFC010000427.1 GCA_022820675.1 Vicinamibacteria bacterium
CCGCCGCACCACAAGTACCGTCGGACACCGGTCCCCTTCGCCGGTCCCTCACCACGATCAGCGCGTTGCCGGATCCAACCGCGCCCTGCCTCGCCGCCGCAGAACGGGTTGGGCAGCCGACGAAGAAGAGCCGCACCCAACCCCGTTCTGCTCGTTGTTCAGCCCATCGCCGAGGTCCGACATCAGGCCGTTGAGGGAGCCGACGAGCCCGACCAGCAGTACTGCCACGATTGCAGGGGAGACGTGCAGGACCCTGCGGATCGCGCTCGACCGCTCCCCGGCGAGCCGCTCATAGCGCTCTGCCGCCTCTGTCGACTCGTAGGTAAGACTCTTCAAGCGAAACCGAACGGCCTGCTCTGCTTGCTCGTCAAAAGCGTCGCCATCTCTGGTATCACTGGTCAGCCGATCGAGGTACTTCTCCCAAGCCTCGCGTCGCTTGGAGTCCAGCCGGTAGAGCTTTTCGCGCAGGCGGTTGGCAGTAGGGACCAACAAGGGCACTGGCTTCGTCAGGCAAAGCTCGGCCTCCGCCCTCAGCGCCGCGCGGATCCGCGCGGCCTTGTCGCCCTCGGCGCGTGCCTCGGCGACCGCCTGCTCGGCCACCTCGAGGTCCTTCAGCCGGTTCTGCTTGTCCGCGCCGTCGGGTAACGATTCGCAGTGCAGCCTCGCTTGGCGATACTCGGACTGGAGACGATCGACGCGCGATTCGAGCTCTGCGTCGAACTCAGGCTTCCGCCGGAACAGGCCCATGCCAGCTTCCTCGCGTCGCCTCGGATCCGGGCTGCGGCCTTCGTCCGTTCGGGGCGAATTGCCAGCCCCCGAGCACCCTTGCCAACCGCCGCTCCAGCCCCCCCCATCGTGTCGGTCCGCCGTCGAAAGCGACTCGTTCAAGGCCACGCCGACCCCTTCGGTCGGGATTTTGCGCGAGACAGGTCCAGAGATCACGCACAACGATGCTGTCGTCGTCACGCACCAGCTTGGTCACCCGGTCGCGGAGCGTGGGGACGAGCCACGCCAGCGCCAGCGCCGCCCGCCGGGCGGATGCGGACTGGAGTGCAGGGACTCCATCGAGGAAGTCACCGGCAAGCCGCGCACGGTCTCCCGCGGGTGACATTCGCGCCAGGCACGCTTGCGCCGCGACCCGCGCAAGCGGATGGCAGGGGCTCGAACCGAACGACGCGTCGAGCAAGTCAGGCTTGACTTCCGGCACGATCTGGGGAGAGGCGCAGTCGTTCAGGAGGGCGCTCAAGGCCGAGAGTGCGAGCGTGTCGTGCGACGGCCCGCTGACGGCTCGCAGCAGCAGCGTTCTACCCGGTTTGGGCCATCCGAGCGCCGCAAGGTAGCGGAACAAGCTGCGTTCGACGACCGGATAGCGTTCGAGATCGGCCTCTGCCCGGCCGACCAGCGCCGGGGTCCGCGCAAGTGCCGCGAGGTCGTAGGCGCGCTTCAGCAGCCGCGCGGCTCCTTCACGGCCCGCCGTCTCAAGCGAGTTCAGCTTCGCCAGAAGCACCTCGACTTCCGACTTGGAACCCCCATTCCGATGAACGGCGATCAGGTCGTTGACGCTCTCCTGTTCCGACGCGAGATTGCGCGCTTGATAGTCTTGCCACGATGAGAACACACGTGTCTTTCGAGCGTTCAGCCTGAACCCGTTGTCACCGGCGCACATGGCGAGACGGCGCAACGCCTCACGCTGGGTGCCCGGCCTCGCAGACAGGAGGAAGTCGTCGCTCCAGCGTGTGTGCCCCAGGACGTTCGACGCCCGTTCGAGCGCGGTATCGACGTTGACCAGGACCCGGTCGGCGACGAGCCAGAAGAAATCGCCCGGACATACGGGCAGCCCTGCACCGGGGGTTGCAGAGCTGCTCCCAAGCTTCCGCAGGCGATCGAGGACGTCCGTGGTCAGCCGCTCGATGTGCGGGTCGAGGCCGCTCCGCTCCAGAATGCCCGCGATGGCTGGCGCAGAAATCGACGGAAAGAAGTTCTCTATGTCGGCGTAGACGACGATTCGGCTTGCGGCCAGCTCCTTGCGAATCCACGTTCGGACATCGGAGGACCACTCCTCGTACTGATTCGCTGCCAGGCGAACGCCGTGAGGAGCCTGGGGCGCTGACGCAGACGCGCCCGTGTCGCGCCGCTGCAGGCGGTCGGCCACCGCCTGGAGGAGCGTCGCGGTGTGTGCGTCGGGCAACAGCTCGGTCCGCACGCCGCCGCTCTGCTTGGGGCGCGTACACACGTCGACCTCGACCCGTTCGGGCGTGAGGTCCGAGCCCGGAGGCACATCCGCGATCTCGAACTCCGCATGCAGCAGCGGATCCGAAAACAACTGTCCCTCGCGCGCGGATCGACACGCCGTCCACGCGGACCACAGGTCGCCGGGTTCGAACGCCATTGCGGGACGACCCATGCTCGCAGGGTCTTCGATACAGGAATCAGGTCGAGCCCCACGCAAGCATCAGATCGAGCGCGGGCATCGCTCACGGAGCCAGCGTATCACGACCGGAAAGACCCCCGCGCCGTTTCGCGAGCCCGTCACGCACGCGTCCTGCCGCCCGGAAGCGTGGCGCGGATCCTGACCGCCGCGGCATTCCGCGGAGCACCGTCTGTCGTGAAGAGGGCCGCCGCCCCGGTTGCTCAGAGCGAGTCGGGCGGCGGAGGCGGCTCCTCGGCATCGGGGACCCGCTGGCGCTCGACCTCGATCGTGCAGCCGGTGACCAGGGCGGTCATCGCGCCGATGGCGGCCAGCAGCGGCGCGAACACCGCGCCGACCAGCCCCACCGTCAGGGGAAACTCCGCGATGACCTGACCCTTCTGCCGTACCCGCACGCGCCGGATGTTGCCCTCGGCGAGCAGCTTCCTGAGCTGGTCGAGGACCGCGCTGCCGGTACCGCCCACCGTCTCCCACCACGTCTGCGTTGCCATGAATCCTCCTGCCTGACATTACGGGCTCGTCCCGCACGAAGTTCGCCGAACGGTCGTGGCAAGACCGTGCGTTGCTCCAGGCCGGCCTGGGCCTGCGGTCCCGGTGCGCCGCAGCCGGCGGAACACGCGAGCCGGCGACACCTCGAGCACTGGAACGCAGGGCGCGTCCCTGCCGCCGCCCGCCCGGCGCCGCCCCGCCCCCGCCGACATGCCGAAACCGGCACTGGTTAACGAAATGCGAAATGCCGGGCGCGTCCTCCGGCTGCCGGCGCCCGCCTTGTGCCGGCGCCCCTCCCCGCCGACAATAGCGGCATGGCGAAACGCTACTGGTTGATGAAGTGCGAGCCGAGCGCCTACAGCATCGACGACCTGGCGCGCGACGGGGAGACCTGCTGGGAGGGGGTGCGCAACTTCCAGGCCCGGAACTTCATGCGGGACGAGATGCGGGTGGGCGACGGGGTGCTGTTCTACGCGTCGAACGCCGAGCCGTCGGGGGTCTCCGGGCTCGCGAAGATCTGCCGGACCGGCTACCCCGACCACTACGCGTGGGAGCCCGGCCACAAGTACTTCGACGCCCGCAGCAAGCCGGACGCCCCGACCTGGTACATGGTGGACCTGGCGTTCGTGGAGCGGTTCGCGGAGACGGTGCCGCTGGCCGCCCTCAAGGTCACTCCCGGGCTCGAGGCGATGAAGGTCGTCCAGAAGGGCAGCCGGCTGTCGGTGCAGCCGGTGACCAAGGCGGAGTACGACATCGTAGTCCGCCTTGGCCGCCGCACCGGCGGTTGATCGGACGACGGCCTGGGGCCGCGGCACCACCGGAGCGGGACATCGGCGGCCCGGGCGGCCAGGAGCCTGCGCCGCAGGACGGCGCACGACGCCGCAACGACGCGCGCCGACGGCGCGGCGCAGACTCCCCGAAGCACTGGCGGCAGCGAGCCGCCGGATGCTCTACTGCCCCTCGTCGGTGGGCATCCGCACCGCCTTCAGCACCTCGCGGACGAGCCCCCATCGGTCGAAGCCCTGGCGCCCCCAGTCGAGGCCGCGGCGGACGATGACGAGGTCGTGCGACGGCACGACGACGGCGTACTGGCCGCGGTTGCCCGAGGTCGAGTAGGCGTCCTTCGGCACGTCGTTCCGGTTCTCAGGCACCAGCCACCACTGGCCGCCGTACTGGCCGCCGCGCCCGACCGTGGCCGGGGCGGGGGTGCGCACGAAGTCGATCCACTCCTCGGAGATCAGCCGCTCGCCGTTCCACACGCCGTTCTGCAGGTAAAGCAGGCCGAAGCGGGCGAGGTCGCGGGCGTTGGTGTAGACCTGACTGCTGAGGATGAAGTCGCCGAAGAGGTCGGTGCTGACCAGCGTGTTGCGCATGCCGATCTTGTCGAGCAGGGCGCGCCGCGGGAACTCGCGGTAGGTCTTCTCGTCGCCCAGGACCTGCTTCATCCTGAGGATCGCCAGCAGGGTGTCGTAGTTCTCGTAGTCCCAGTTGGTGCCGGGCTCGCGGATCATCGCCTGCCGCAGGGCGCCGCGCACCGAGCTCGCCCCGGCCCAGTAGGACATGCCCGAGCCGGTGGCGTACTCGAGGCCGCCGTTGTCGACGACGTCGAGGCCGCTCGACATGTTGAGCACGTGGCGCAGGGTGATGGCGTTGCGCGGGTCGGTCTCGGGCGACGCGGCGCGGGGCAGCCACTCGAAGCCGAGGGGCTCGTCGAGCTTCAGCTTGCCGTCGTCGACGAGCATCCCGATGAGGGTGGCGGCGATGCTCTTGGCCGTCGACCACGTGCGGGTACGGGTGGTCATGTCCACGCCCGGCGCGTAGCGCTCGTGGATGATCTGCCCCTCGTGCACGATGAGCAGGCTCAGCGTGTCCTGCTCCGGCGTGTCGCGGTCGAAGGCCCAGTCCGAGGCGGCCTGGATGGCGGCGGCGTCGATGGAGGGCGACGGGGCGGTCTCGGCGACGAGGTCGCCGTCCGGCCACGGGATGTCGGCGGGGTCGCCGTCCGGGTACGGCAGCTCGAGGATCGGGAGCGAGTCGATGTCCTCGAAGGTCTGGTCGGGGGCGAGGATGACGCAGCCGACGCCCTCGCGGAACGCCGCCCGCATGACCGGGGTGCCCCCCGGCGTCCCGATGGCCACCGCCTTCCGCTTCTCGTCGATGACGTAGTCGCCGCCCCGCGGCGTCCCCACCGGGCGGGGCAGGAAGGCGAGCTCCTGGGCGAAGACGTTCTCCAGGCTGCGGTTCGACGTGAACAGCCCGTTGCACATGAAGATGGCCTGCTGCCCGTAGCGGACCATCTCGCGCTGGAACTTCCAGTAGTCGTAGGTCTCTTCCTGCTGGGCCGCCGCCGGCATCGGGGCCGTCAGCACGGCCAGGATCAGCGCCGCCATCACGCGCTTGGTGGTCATGGGGTCCTCCTCGGGGCCGCCCGCGGCAGCGGACGACCGACGGTTGCGCACCGAAACGCCGCAGTATAGCGCGGTTCGCGCGCCAGGCGCCCGTCACCCCGGCGGGTCCAGCAGCGGCTGCTCGGCGAGATAGAGCAACTGCGTGCCGGGGTGCACGACGTACTCCTTGGGCGGGTTGATCACCTCGTCGCCGGCCGCGGTGCGCAGCCCCACGACGAGGCCGCCGCGCTTCGAGAGCTGCATCTCCACCAGCAGGTCGCCGAACGCCACCGGCTCGTTGCGGTGGCCGGGCAGCACCCCGATGTACACGTTGTGCGCGCCCGACATCAGCACCCGGCTCATGGCGGTGGCGGTGCCGTGGTACCCCACCGCGTGCGCGATCATCGCGTAGCCGATCTTGCGGGTCTCGAGCACCTCGTCGGCGCCGGCCTTGCGTGCGTGGTCGACATTCTCGGAGTCGAGGATCTCGACCACCACGTAGAGCGGGAAGCGGCGGCGCACGTGGCCCCGCTGGCGGCTCAGGTAGGACCGGATGGTGAACGTGATGAGGATCGAGCGCGCGTCGGCGGCCTGCGGGGTGGTGTCGCGCTCGCCCGGCACGATGACCGCCGCCGCGTGCGTCAGCCGCACCTTGTCGAGCTCGCTCTCCTTGGTGGCGTCCCCCTGCACCCACACGAACTCGGGGGGCACGTCGCGCGGCCGCTCGTGGGTGTCGAAGAGCACCACCCGGGTCTCGACGAGGTCGAGCTCGGCCCGCAGCGCCTCGAGCATCAGGTGGGTGCTCTGGTCGTACCCGCACACGACGATGTGGTTGACGTACTCGCTCATGCGGAACTGCTCCTCGCGGACGCTGACGACGCTGCTGACGAGGCTCGATCCGACTATGCCGGCGAACAGGGCCAGGGTGAACATGCCGGCGACCATCATCACCGCACCGATGAGGCGGCCGAGCCCGGTCACCGGGGCGATGTCGCCGAAGCCGACGGTCGTCGTCGTGACCAGCGCCCACCACATGCCGTCGAGGAGGGTGGCGATGCTGGGGTTGTCCCTGACCTCGACGAGGTACATGCTCGTGCCGCCCAGCAGGGTCGCCGTGCCCAGGACCCCGAAGGCCAGGGTGAACAGCACGCCGTTCTCCTCGAATGCCTGCAGCAGGATGGCGAACGGGTTGCGGTAGCGGAACACCCGGCTCGAGCGCAGGAGCCGCAGCAGCCGCAGCAGCCGCAGCGCCCGCAGCTCGGGGAACAGCGCCAGCACGGCCACGACGTCGACCAGCATGATGGGCCGCATCAGGAACTGGAGCCGCCCCCGCACGTGGGTCCGGAACCGCCCCCCGGGAGGACGCCGGAAGACGGCCAGCGCCGGCGGCCGGTACGACCCGACGCGCAGCAGGATCTCGACCGCGAAGGTCGACAGCAGCACGACGTCGATGCGCCGCAGGGGAAGGAGGGCGGGGCTGTCGACCGGCAGCAGGGCCTCGACGACGAGGAGGAGGACCGAGGTGAGGATGAGCGTCCACACCGTGCCCTGCACGACCCGGTACAGCCGCGTGTCGCGCTCGTGGAACGCCGCGTGCAGCAGGTCGGCCAGGGCGCGCATGGACGTCAGCGGGCCCGGGAGCCCGCGGCGGAAGTCCCCGCCGCATTCGCGCGGCGGTGCATCCCGCCCGACCGCGTGGCTCCTCGGTCGAATATGCCCAACGTTCTCCCCCGTCGCGCCTTGTCAGGCGGGCGCCTTCGGCGATCCGCCGGGGCCCTCCGGGCGCGATGCGACGCGGGGTTCACCACAGGCTCCCCGCGGAGACGGCGGGTCACGGCGGGCCGCCCCGGTCCGCCGCCGGCGGGGCCCCGGCTTCGAGCAGCATGAGGCCGGGCTGCTCCAGACGGGACTTGATGGCTCCCAGCAGCTCGGCCCCCGTAGCGCCGTCGATGACCCGGTGGTCGGCGGAGAGCGTGCAGGCCATCACGCTGCCGATGCCGACGCCGTCGCCCTCCGCCACCGGACGGGCGGTCGCCGCCCCCACCCCGAGAATGCAGCTCTGCGGCGGATTGACGATGGCGTAGAGGCTCTCGACGCCGTACATCCCGAGGTTGGAGACGGTGAACGTGCCGCCCGCGTACTCGGCGGGGGCGAGGCGCCCCCCGCGCGCCCGGGCCGCGAGGGCGCGGGTCTCGCGGGCGATGGCCCCGAGGTCCTTCCCGTCCGCGCCGCGGACCACCGGGGCGACCAGGCCGTGGGGCGTGTCGACGGCCACCGCGACGTCGACCCGCCCGTAGACGCGGACCGCGCCGTCCCCCCACGCGGAGTTGGCCGCGGGCACCGCGCGCAGCGCGCAGGCGGCGGCCCGGACGACCAGGTCGGTGAGGGTGGGCGGCGCGTCAGGCAGGCTGCGCTTGGCGGCGGCGAGGAAGCGCAGCGCCGCGTCGACCCGGCACTCGGTCCGCAGGTAGAAGTGCGGGACCGTCTGCTTGGCCCGCTGCATGCGGGTCGCGGTGACCCGCCGCATGGCCGTGAGGGGCTGCTCACGGTGGGGGGGCTCCGCGTCCCCCGATGCCGCCGCCGCGTCCCCCGATGCCGCCGCCGTGTCCCCCGATGCCTCCGCCGCCGTGTCCCCCGATGCCTCCGCCGCCTCCGCCGGCGAAGCCGGAGGCGCCGGGGGCGAAGCCGGTCCGACCGACGCCGCCGCGAACGGTTCCCCGCCGTCGCCGGAAGGCGCACGCGCCCCCGCGGCGGCCTCCTCTCCAGAGAGCGCCACCCGTGCAGAGGGCGCGTCCCCGCCACCGGTCGCGGCCCGCCGCTCGGTGAGCGCGCGGTCGATGTCCGTCTTGCGAATGCGGCCGTCGGGGCCGGCAGCCCGGACAGCGGACAGATCGAGCCCGGCCGCGGCGGCCATGCGGAGGGCCAGCGGCGTCGCCTCGGGAGCGTCTGCCGCCGGTGCCTCGGCCGGCGTGTCGCCGGAGGCCACCGGGGGCGCGGCGGGGGCCGCGAGCGTGCCCGGCATCGCGAG
>JAJEFC010000262.1 GCA_022820675.1 Vicinamibacteria bacterium
CGGGCTGAATCCCAACCGGTCGGTGCTCCCGGAACTGTCCGCCGGGTCGTTGCGGCCTGAGCGCGGCGAGTCACGGCGGCACACGAGGGCCGACAGCCTCCAAATTCTCACCCGCCGGAGGGGGTTTTCTGGCAGGCACGAACTATGGGGTCGAGTTCACGAGGCGAGCCGAGCGGGACCTGCGCCAGATCGCCGATCGCGCCGTCAGGCGTCGGATCCTGGCGCGCGTGTCGAGGCTGGCAGCCGACGCCCGCCCTCCCGATGCCGTCAGGCTAACAGGGCACGAGGACATCTGGCGGGTTCGCGTCGGCGATTGGCGCGTGTGCTACCAGGTTCGCGACCGCGTGCTACTGGTGCTGATCGTGGTGGTCGGGCGGCGGGGCGACGTCTACGAGCGGTTGACCCGGCGGCTGCGATGAGGCTCGCCGGTCGGCCTGGCGGGCCTGCCCGGACGCGAGCGTCCGATCCGAGGCGCAGAGCAGGATGTCGACGCCGCCGGCGCAGCTCACGACGGTTGAGGACATGCCACACATGAAGATCGCCATCGAGTTGCCCGACGCTACCTTCCGGCAGGCGAAGGCGCTCGTCGCCGCCCGCGGCACGACCCTGCAGCAGTTCTTCATCGACGCGCTCCACGAAGAGCTCCGACGCCGCGCCCGTGAGAACGCGGGAGAACAGGAGCCTCCCTGGATGGCCGGGTTCGGCGCGCTCTCCGATCTGTCGAGCGAACACCGCCGCGTCAACGCCGCCATCGAGCAGGAGTTCGAGAGGCTGGAGTCCGAAGACATCGCATGAGCCCTCCGGCAAACCCCATCCCGTCGAACGACATCCGGGTCGCCGCGCTCGCCCGCCAACACGCGCTCCCGCTCTTGAGCAACGACACGCACTTCGACCGGGTCGACGGCGTCGAGCGCATCGCGTTCTGAGGTTCCTGCGGCCGGCCGTGATCGAACCCCGGAACCACCGCCGGCCTCCTTCTCCCGCTCCGCCGCCGGCTCGGCGTCCGGCCGCGCCCGCGGCCCCGGCGTCCCCGCTGCCGCATTGCCGTACAATGGGACGACTCTCGGAAAGGAAGGTCCAGATGAAGATTCTCTCTTGCGTCCTGCTGGCCGGGTTCGTCGCGCTCGTCGGCGCGCCCGCCGTCTCGTCCGGACAGGACTGGGAGCCCCCGCGGCTCGCGAACGGGCACCCCGACATCAACGGCATGTGGAACAACGTGGGCTCGTCGCACGTGCCCCTCGAGCTGTCGCCCGACCTGGTGGGTCGGGACCTGTCGGCGGAAGAGCGCCTCGAGCTGTTCACCGCGCGGTCGGACCGGGCCAAGGCGGTACAGTGGGAGGGCCACGAGAACAGCCGCGGCGTCGGCGCCTACGCCAACTACTGGTTCGACTGGTTCTGGAAGGAGCCGGTGGCGGGCGAGGCCCCGGCCCTCATCGTCCATCCCCCGGACGGCCGGAGGCCGGACCTGACGCCCCGGGCGCAGGAGAGCGTGCGCTACTACCGCGACCACCTGCACGACCAGGCCGCGAACATGGAGTCGGGCGACCGCTGCCTGTCGCGGGGAGTCTTCGGCATGATGATGCCGACCGCCTACAACAACGGCAAGCTGATCGTGCAGACCGAGGACCACATCATCATCCACAGCGAGATGATCCACAACGCGCGCATCATCCCCATCGACGGCGGTGACCACGTCGACGCGAAGATCACCCAGTGGGAGGGCGACCCCCGCGGCCGCTGGGAGGGCAACACCCTCGTCGTCGAGTCGGCCAACTTCAAGGCGGTCGGCAACATGCGGGCCCCCGGGTCGCGCGCGCCCCAGCACGAGGGCCGGCGCATGGTCGAGCGCTTCACCTTCGCCGACGCCGACACCCTGAACTACACGCTCACCGTCGACGACCCCGAGACCTACGCCGAGCCGTGGACCGTCGCCTTCCCCTACAAGCGCGACGACGCCTACCAGCAGTACGAGTACGCCTGCCACGAGGGCAACTGGGCCGTGCCCAACTCGCTGAGCGGCGCCCGGGCCGAGGAAGCGGCCGCCACGCAGTGAACGATGCGGAACCATCGGGCCGCCGAACGACCGGTCCTGCGGCGAAGCGACGCCGGCCGGAGTACCGCCGCAAGCGACAGCGCGGCGAGACGCCGCGATGCCTGACGGAGACGTAGTGAGCAGGACCGGCGATGGCAGGCATCCAAGGCCGATCTGACCATCCGTAGGGCTTCGACGGCGCCCGGGGCACCTGCTTGCGGCGCCGGAATCGTCGGGCGGAGCCGGGATTCTCGGCTGTTACAGGAGGAAGGGTGAAACTCGCAAGCTATCTCGCCGCTCTGCTCGTGCTCGCAGGCGCGGCCGGCAGCCCCGCGCCTGCCTCGGCGCAGGCGCCGTCCCTCGACTGGTCGAGCCAGAACCTCAACCTCGACAACAACCGGTTCGCCCCCCTCGACGAGATCGACGCCTCGAACGTCGGCGGGCTCGTCGAGCGATGGACGTGGGTGGCGGGACCGGCCGACAACATCACCCAGGCCACGCCGCTGGTCGTCGACGGCGTGATGTACCTGCACTCGCGCTCGACCCTCTTCGCCCTCGACGCGGCGACCGGGGCCGAGCTGTGGTCGTCGCCCCTCGACGCGGGGTCCCCCGGGGGCAGCCCGGTGCGCGGCCCCACGTTCGCGGGCGGCAACATCTACGCCTACCGCGGCAACGACCTCTACGCCCGTGACGCCGGCACCGGGGCCGCCGTCGAGTCGTTCGGCGACGGGGGCGTGCTGCCCGTCGTCAGCAACGCCCTGCAACTGAAGTACCCCGACGACTTCCCGCCCACCCTCGACCCCGTCCAGATCGGCTACCGCATCACCACCCCGCCCGCCGTCCACGACGGCACCCTGTACGTGGCGGCGGCGCTGTCGGAGGGGCACATCCCGGGCGGGCTGGTCATCGCCACCGACGCCGGGACCGGGGCCATCCGGTGGGTCTTCAACACGATTCCCCAGGGCCCGCAGGACGAGGGCTGGGAGATCGCGCGCGACACCTGGGGCTACGGCGCCCGGGCCGGCGGCGGCATCTGGACCCAGCCCGCCGTCGACCCCGACCTCGGCCTGGTCTACGTCAACGCCGGCAACCCTTCGCCCGACTACGACGGGTCGGCGCGGGCCGGCATCAACCTGTTCACCAACGCCACCATCGCCCTCGACCTCGAGACCGGCGCCCTGCGCTGGTACTACCAGGCCGTGCACCACGACCTCTGGGACTGGGACCACGTGACGGGGCCGGTGCTCTTCGACGTGACGGGCGAGGACGGCGAGACCATCCGGGGCGTCGCCGCCGCCGGCAAGAACTGCCTCTTCTACCTGTGGGACCGGGAGACCGGCGAGCCCCTGCACCCGATGGTGGAGACGGTGGTGCCGACCGAGACCGACGTCCCCGACGAGCAGGTGTGGCCGACGCAGCCCATTCCCTACAACGCGGCGGGGGTGCCGATGACGCCCCTCTGCGCCACCTTCGTCGAGGTCGACGACCCCGAGCTGATGGCGCGGTCGAGCCAGCTCTACAGCCCCTACTGGATCAGCAGGGAAGTCATCGTCCCCCACGGCGGGTCGAGCTTCGGGGCCCCGTCGTTCAGCCCCCACACCGGCCTCGTCTACGTCACCGGCAAGAACGGGGCGATCGCCCTCGTCGTCAACCCCGTCGGCGACACCCTCGAGCCGGGGCCCGACTCGCGCGGCCACACCGAGAGCCTGTCGAGCCTCGACCGCCTCACCGAGGCGTTCCCGCCCGAGGTCACCGTGTCGGCCTACGACCCCGTCACCGGCGAGCAGACGTGGCAGACCATCCTGCCCGCGCAGAGCGCCATCGGGGCCAGCGGCAACATGGTGACGGCCGGCAACCTCGTGTTCCAGGGGGTCGAGGACGGCGGGTTCTACGCCCTCGACGCGGCGACGGGCGAGATCCTGCTGCGACACGACGCCCCGCGGCCGATCCGGGCGAGCCCGATGACGTACCAGATCGACGGCCGGCAGTACGTGACCGTCGTGGCGACCAACACCGTTCTGACGCTGACCCTGCCGTAGCCGCGGGACAGAGAAATGCACGGTGCGCTCATGCGACCGGGAGTGGCGTCGATCGTCATCGGCGCCGCTCTCCTGCTCGGGCCCCTGCCGGTCGCCACCGCCTTCCCGAGCGGGCCCGAGCCCGACCCGGCATCCACGCAGGAAACGGCACCGGAATCGACGTTCAACATCTTCGGCCTCGTCGAGTCGCCCGGCCGCTACGACTGGTCGGCGGGCATCACTGTCGGCCGGGCCGTCGCCGCCGCCGGCGGGTACGCCGACGGCGGCACCCCCGACGAGCTGCAGATCCAGCGCCTGGTCGACGGACGGCTCGTTTCACGCGCGGTCACCGAGGACGAACCGGTGCAGCCGGACGACGTGATCATGGTCCGCGGGAAGGCCGTCGAACGCCCTGACGACGGCGATCTGAATCGAAGCCCGGACGCTCAGATGTCGCGGAGCAGTTCCTCGCGGAGCACGACCTGCAGCACTCTCAGCACGTCGTCCCGATCGACTCCGAACTCGTAGGCGCAGGCAGCGACGCGTTCCTTCAGATCGTCGTTCAGGCGCATCTGCACGAAGCTGCGGCTGACTTCGTCGACTTCGAACGCACGTTTCCCGGCAACTTCGGCACGCAAGGATGGTGCGAGATCAGATGCCCACGGCTTCGCTTTCATGAAATCGGCCATCCTGGCGCCGAAATCGGTAAGGTGGAGCGGGCTGCTGGAGACAACCGGCACGGGCGGGAGCCGCAGGAAAATCTGCTTGATGTCGTCCCGCACTTCCTTGGCGAAAGCCGTGAATCGATCCAGCCTGAGATCAACCGTTGCGGTCCAACGTATGACCTTCACGGCGGCAATGATGACCGCCAGCGAAGCCGTCACGATCAGGGGTGTATTCAACCAGTCTGCCATTCGTCCGTCTCACGGCACCGACCCGGGCCGCAAGGGCCGCTGATCCGATTCTTGATCTACCCGCATGCCGGTCGAAACGCCACAAGATATGGTAGCCGCCGCGGTACCATCCATCCCGGCGTTGCGATGACCGGCGTCCTCGTGTCAGCCCAGGTCCGCGAACACCGGCGCGTGGTCGGACGCGATGTTGCCGTCCTTCTTCTTGCGGTACTCGCGGTCGATCTCGACGCGGCGCACCCGCGAGGCCACGGCGGCGGTGCCGAGCAGGTGGTCGATGCGCAGCCCCATGCCGCGGTGGAAGGCGCCGCCGCGGTAGTCCCACCACGAGAACTTCCGCTCGTCCGGATACAGATGGCGGAACAGGTCCGTCAGCCCCAGCTCGAGGATGGCCCGATAACGGGAGCGCTCCTCGACGGTGCAGAAGATGGAGCCGTCGGCGTCCTCGCCCTCCCAGGCGTCGAGGGGGGCGGGGACGATGTTGAAGTCGCCGCCGATGACGACCGCGGCGTCCCGGTCGACCCCGGCGAGGTAGGCGCGCAACGCCTCGAACCAGGCGAGCTTCATCGCGTAGTCGGGATGGTCGAGGGTCTTGCCGTTGGGGCAGTAGACGGAGGCGAAGTGGAGGCCGGCCACCCGGACCTGCAGCAGGCGGGCCCCGTCGTCCTCGCGGCCCGGTAGCCCCCGGGTCTCCGCCTCGGCCGGCGTCCGGCTGAGCACCGCCACGCCGTTCCAGCTCTTCTGGCCGTGGACGACGGCGTGGTAGCCGAGGGCCCGGAAGTCGTCGTGGGGGAACTCGTCCTCGGTCGTCTTCAGCTCCTGCAGGCCGACCACGTCCGGCTCGCGGCTCCTCAGCCAGTGCGCGATGAAGTCGAGGCGGGCACGCAGGCCGTTGACGTTCCAGGTCGCGATGCGCATGGCCGTCAGTATCGCACTTTCCGCTGCCAGCCCCCGTCACCTGCCCCGCGGCCGAGTTCCGCGATCGGCTGAAGGCCGCACGGACGCACCCCGGTTGACATCCAATCTCCCGAACCGTAGCGTGTGCTCGATGAACGTCACCCTGTCGCTCGACGATCGGGTCGTGGCCGAGGCTCGCCGCATCGCGGCCGCGCGAGGAACGACGCTCGACCAGCTCATCAGCGACCATCTGGACGAGCTGACGCGCGCCGACGACGTGAACACGATCGTTCGCGAGCTCGACGCGATGTGGTCCGAGCGGACCTATCGCTCGTCAGGGCCGTGGTCCCGCGAAGAAGCGCATCAGCGGTCATGAGCGACATGCAACCCGGCGGCGCGGTCGACGACTGCCGCTCGTCAATCCCCTCGACGGCACCGGATGATCCCGCGTGATCTCGATGCCTGAACCCTCGTGGCGGCCGCGGCGGCCCCTGCGGCCGTTTCCGCGGATCGACCCCGCCGAGCGGCGGGTGCTCGACGGGTGGGTGCGCGTCGCCGGCGGCGTCGTCGTGCTGCACGCGCTGCTGATGCTGACGCTGTGGGCGCGCCCGGGGCAGATCGCGCTCTGGCTCTGGTACGGGGCGCCCATCGTCCTCGCCGTCGTCACCGCGGGGCTGCTCGTCGCCTCGCTGCGGTCGGCCCGCCGCTGGAAGCACGGGATGAACGGCTGGCACGTGCTCGGCTACGTCGGGCTGGTGACGGTCATCTTCACGCTGCCGGTGTACGACCCGTACCCGTCGTCGTACGACGACCGGCCGAGCCGCGTCGAGTTCCGGCTGCCCCTCGACGGCCCCGTGACCGTCGCGTGGGGCGGGCCGACGGCCGACGTCAACTACCACGTGTTCCTGCCCGACCAGCGGTGGGCCTACGACCTCGTCGTCACCCGGGACGGGCGCACGTTCCGCACCGACGGGATCGCCCTCGACGACTATCTGGTCTACGGCCTGCCGGTGTACGCCCCGGCCCCGGGCACCGTCTTCTCGACCCTCGACGGCGAGCCCGAGGTCGCGATAGGCGCGCGGCGATGGGGTCTGGCGGGGCTCGGCAACCACGTCGGCATCGAGGTCGCTCCCGGCGAGTTCCTCTTCGTCGGCCACCTGCAGCCGGGCACCGTGGCCGTCGAGGTCGGCGACCGGGTGGCGGCAGGCCAGTTGCTCGGACGGGTCGGCAACTCCGGCAACAGCAGCGAGCCCCACGTGCACCTCCACCTGCAGGACTCGCCCCGCCAGTGGTTCGGCGAGGGGATTCCGTTCCACTTCCACGGTTACCGGCACGAGGGCCGGCTGGTCGAGCGGGGGATGCCCCGCGGGGGCCGCGGGCGCGGCGAGTACCGGGGCGAGCTCATCGAGCACGTGGGCGCGGGTATGGCCGCCGGCGGCGGGTGATCGTCTCGGTGCATCGCCGCGTGGAGGAAGCCGTCCCGCCTCCGGTGCGTCGCGACCGGTTGCACGCTTGTCGCCTGCCGGCGCTGCATGATGCAGGTGGGGCCGCAGGCGCCGTCCACGATACGGGAGGCTGGCGGCAACCCCGGCCGAGCACCCAGGCCGGCGCAGCCCCAGCCGAGCATCCAGGCCGACAGCAGCCCCGGTCGAGCCCAGGCCGGCGCAGCCCCAGTCGGACACCCAGGCCGGCGCAGCCCCAGTCGGGCACCCAGGCCGACGGCTCACCCGCCGAGGGCGCCGATCTCGCGGTAGAGCGCGGCCGAGGCGACGATGCCGTTGTGGAAGTTGCCCAGGTCGAGCTTCTCGTTCGGGGCGTGGGCGTTCTCGTCGGGCAGGCCGACGCCGAAGAGGACGGCGGGGAGGCCGAGGACCTCCTGGAAGGTGGCCACGACCGGGATCGACCCGCCCTCGCGGTTGAACACCGGCGCCTGGCCGAACCCCGTCTCCATGGCCCGCCCCGCCGCGCGGACGAACGGGTTGTCGAAGTCGGTCATCCACGGCTTGCCGGTGTGCATGCGGGTGACCGTGACGTCGACCGTCTTCGGCGCCACCTTCCGGGCGTAGGCCTCGAACAGCTCGCCGATCTTCGCCGGGTCCTGGTCGGGCACGAGGCGCATGCTCACCTTGGCCATCGCGGTGGCCGGGATCACGGTCTTGGCGCCCTCCCCCGTGAACCCCGCGAGCACCCCGTTGACCTCGAACGTCGGCCGGCCCCAGAGCCGCTCGAGGGTGGTGAACCCGGTCTCGCCGAACAGCTTCGGCGCCTCGAGCTCGCTGCGGTAGCGGCGCTCGTCGAACGGCAGCTTCGCGAACTCGGCCCGCTCGGCGTCCGAGAGGGGCCGCACGTCGTCGTAGAAGCCGGGAATCTTCACCCGGCCGCCGCGGTCCTTCATCTGCGCCAGCAGTTGGGCGAGGACGAAGGCGGGGTTGGCGACGGCGCCCCCGAACGAACCCGAGTGGAGGTCGCTCGCGGTGCCCCGCACGTCGATCTGGCAGTAGGTCAGCCCCCGCAGGCCGTAGCAGATCGACGGCACCCCGCGGTCGAACATCGGGGTGTCGGAGATGACGACAACGTCGGCGGCGAGCTCATCCTCGTGCTCGCGGACGAACCCGTCGAGGTGGGTGCTGCCCACCTCCTCCTCGCCCTCGAGGATCAGCCGAATGTTCACCGGCAGCCGTCCGCCCTCGCGCAGGCAGGCCTCGACGGCCTTGAAGTGCATGAATATCTGGCCCTTGTCGTCGGCGGCGCCGCGGGCGTAGATCTCCCCCTGCCGCACCGTCGCCTCGAACGGCGGCGACTCCCACTGGCCGACGGGGTCGACGGGCTGCACGTCGTAGTGGCCGTAGAAGAGGATGGTCGGCGCGCCCTCGGCGTGCAGCCAGTCGCCGTAGACCACGGGGTTGCCGGGCGTCTCGATCAGCCGGACGTTCTCGAGGCCGACCCGCTTCAGCTCGGCCGCCGTCCACTCCGCGCAGCGGGCCACGTCGGCGGCGTGGTCGGGCAGCGCGCTGATGCTGGGGATGGCGAGGTACTCGGTCAGCTCACGCACGTAGCGGTCGCGGTTGGCGTGGATGAAGTCGGTGACGGCGTCGAGTGTCATGGCGTCGGTCTCGCTGGGTCCAAGGCTCCAGGGCGTCAGGTCGGCGGCTTCCCGAACGGGCGCTCGATCGTCGGCGTACACCAGATCTGCTTCGCCGGTCCCACGGCGTCAGGTCGACCCGGCCGCGACGACGCCGCTCGAAAGGGACCGATAATCAAAGATATCAGGTTCCACGAGCCCGGAGTGTCGATCGTGCGACGGGCGGGTCTCGGGCGACGAGCGGCTGCGCGCCACCAAGCCGTCCGGCGTCGCGGTGCGCCTCACGGCAGCTCGTTCAGCCGCGCGTAGCCGCGAGAGCCCGGGATGCCGGTCCCGTGACGAGCGCGTTTCGCGCGACGTGGGGGTGCGCCAACGAGGCACGTCGCCGCGGTGCCGGCGCTCACAGCAGCTCGTTCAGCCGCGCGTAGCCGCGCCGGCTGACCGGCAGCTCGGTCCCGTCCTCGAGCACCGCGACGAAGCGGTCGCGGGTGGCCGGCCCGAGCCGGGTGAGGCGGTCGACGTTGAGCAGGTAGGAACGGTGGATGCGCACGAAGCGGGCCGGATCGAGCTGCCTCTCGAGGTCGGCCAGGGTCTGCTGCTTCAGCCGCTCCCTGCCTCCGGCGACGACGCCCACGTAGTCGTCCCGCGCGCGGACGTAGTCGACGCTGCCGACGGGGACGACGTCGACCCGCGCGCCGGTGCGGATGAGGATGCGCCGGAGGTACGCGCCCGCCGGGCGCGCGCTGGCGACGACCCGCGAGACCGGCGTCGGCTGCGCGCGCGCCAGCCGCCCCCGCGCCTCGTCGAGGGCCTCGGCGAACCGCTCGGGGCCGAAGGGCTTCAGGAGGTAGTCGACGGCGTGCACCTCGAACGCGCGCAGGGCGTGCTCGTCGTGGGCGGTGACGAAGATCACGCCGACGTCGGGCCCGATCAGCTCGAGCACCTCGAACCCGTCGAGCTTCGGCATCTGGACGTCGAGGAAGACCAGGTCCGGCCGGAGGTCGTTGACGGCCCGGACCGCCTCGAACCCGTTCGCGCACTCGGCCACGATCTCGACGTCGTCGTGCGCGGCGGCGTACTCGCGCACGAGCACCCGCGAGAGCTCCTCGTCGTCGACGACCACGGCCCGGATGCGGCGCGCGCGCGAGGTCACCGGCTGCCTCCGCGGGACGGCGTTCTCGCCGGGCTCACATCGTATCCCGACGCGCGGGCATCCTCCCCCGACGCGCGGGCATCCCCGCCCACCGCGCCTGCACCTTCTCCCGACGCGCGGGCATCCTCGACCACCCCGCGAGCCTCTCCCACCGGGCCGGCATCCCCTCCCGACACGCCGGCATCCTCGATGCGTGGGAAGCGCAGGTCGACCTCGAACCAGCCGTCCTCGCGCCGCCGGCGGACGACCGCCTCGCGGCCGAAGCGCGCCGCGAGGCGCCGCTCGACGTTGGCCAGGCCCACTCCGGTCCCCGCCTGTGCCGCCGCCTCGGGGTCGAACGGGTTCCGGACCCGCACGCGCACGACGGCCTCGTCGCAGCGCGCCGTCACGCGAACGACGCCACCGTCGACGAGGGGGCGGATGCCGTGCCTCACCGCGTTCTCGACCAGGGGCTGGAGAATGAGGGGCGGGACCCGGCACGAGCCGCACCAGGGCTCGAGCACGACCTCGCTCTCGAGACGCGGCCCGTAGCGGACCTTCTCGATGTCGAGGTAGGCGCGCACCATCGCCATCTCATCCTCCAGCCGTATCTCGTCCTCGCCCCCGAAGCGCACGCTGCTCCGGAAGAAGTCGGCCAGCCGCAGGCACATGCGCCGCGCGCCGGCCGGGTCGGCGGAAGTCAGCGCGCTGATCGACTGGAGGCCGTTGAACAGGAAGTGGGGGTCGATCTGCGCGCGCAGGGCCTTGAGCTCCGCCTCGCGCGCCAGGACCTCGAGGCCGAGCTCGCGCGCCTCGGCGCGGCGCGACTGATCGAAGACGGCGAGCAGGTAGTGCAGCAGGCTGGAGAGCCAGAACAGCAGCACCCCGGCGGTGGCGACGGCCGCGAGCTGCGCGGACGTGAGGCGCACCGCGTTGCCGAACGCGGGCAGACCGGCCAGCACGCCGGTCCACCCGGTCCACGCCGCGGCCCACACCGTCGCCGCCACCATCCCTGCGCCCGCGTGCATGACGAGCGTCCGTCCCAGCGACGCGGCCGCCAGCGGCGCGGCGCGGCAGACGTACCGGGCGGACAGGCAGACGAACGCCAGAACCAGGCAGGGCGGCACGACCACGGCGAGGGCGACGCCGATGCCGGCGCCGGCGTTCGCGGCCGACCAGGCGACGGCGCCGAGCGTCCCGATCATGGCCCACGACGCCAGGTACAGGTTGCGCCGCCGGGCCGACCCGAGGATGGGATGCACGACTCAGTTCCCCACCACCACCGCCCCCATGGCGATGCCGGCGCCGACGTTCGCGGCCGACCAGGCGACGGCGCCGAGCGTCCCGATCACGGCCCACGACGCCGGGTACAGGTTGCGCCGCCGGGCCGACCCGAGGATGGGATGCACGGCTCAGTTCCCCACCACCACCGCCCCCATGAGCATCGGCCCGCGGAGGGTCAGCACCGGCGCGCCGGCCGTGGCCTCGGGACGGGCGGTGCGAATGCTCGACGCGCCCCCAAGCCCCGGACCCAGGTTGGACGAGACAGCCCAGTGATCGGGCACCCGCAGGTCGACCCGGCCCATCGCGACGCGGATGTCGATGACGGCCGAGTCCCCTTCCATCTCCGCCTCGCGCAGGTCGACTTCCAGGCGACCCATCACCGCCACCGCGTCTCCCCCGCGGAACGCGCCGGTCACGACACGCTGCTCGTGCCGGCCCATGAAGGCGAAGGCCTCGAGACGGGCGGCATGCGACACCGCCGCCTCTTCGCCGCACGGCTCCCGCGTGGCGCCCATCTCGGCGAGCGCCGCGCCCAGGACCACGATCGCCGCGATTCCCAGCAGCCCCCGTCCCACGTACGGTCCTCTGGTCATTGTCCTTCCCCCGGCAGCCCGTCAGTTGCGGATCTCTATCCCGCCCATGAACACGGTCCCCTTCAGCACCAGCCGCTTGGACGCCACCGCCGGACCCCGCGTCTTGTCCTCGACCCCGCCCATCAGCGACGTCACCCCCAGCTCGACCGTCCAGTCCTCGGGCACGCGGATGTCGACGCCGCCCATCATCGCGAAGACGTGGATGACGGCCCGCCCCTCGGCGATGTCCGCCTCGCGCAGGTCGAGGTCGACGCCGCCCATGAACGCCGACGCGGACCCGCCGCGGAAGTCGGCCGACCGGTTCCGGCGCTCGACGGCGCCGAGGAACGCCGCCGCCGACTCCTCCGACTCGGTGACCGCGGCGAGCCCCTTCGAATCGGACAGCACGTTGATCAGGGCCCTGACGCCGACGGCGACGAGGACGAGAGGCCAGAGGTCCCAGAGGTCCACGTCGATGAGGTTCAGGCTGTTCAGCAGCAGCAGCGCCCCCGCCGCGGCCAGCAGGGTGCCGCTCACCGCCGACGCGCGGTCCCGGGCGTCGACGAGGTTCCTCACCCCGACCGCGAGCAGGATCACCGGCCAGAACCGCAGGATGGCCCAACTGTCGACGAGGCCGAGGTTGTCGAGCAGGAACGCGAGACCGACGGTGGTCAGGACGATGCCCGGCAGGAGCGGTCCGAACGCGATGCGCGAACGGCGCCCGGCGCGCCGGCCTTCGTCGTGGTTCTGGAGCGTATCGGTCAACGTGCACCTCCTCGGTCGTCGTTGGCGTCCATCCTGGCGCCCGCGGCGCGTCGGCGCCAGCGCTTTTCGGTGAGTGGCGGATCCGCGCCGGTGAACGGCGCCGGCGAGAGCGAGCCCAACACTGGATTGACTCCAGAAGACGTGATTGACCGTACGTCGTAAACGGGGGGCGCCGAGCGGCTTCCGAGGGGGCACGGCTGCAGGTCACCGACCGGCGGCTCGCGGCGCTACGGGCGGTGGCGACCCACCCGCACGCCACCGCCGACGAGCTCGCCGACGACGTCCGGGGGAACAAGGGGTCGATCTCCCGCCTGGCGGTGTACGACACCGGGCGGTGGCGCACGCCTCACCGCCGCCGGGTCGGCCCCGGGGCCGTGCGAGCGTCGGCGTCGTCGGCGCGCCCGGGCATGCGCCGCTTCGACCTGCACCGGACTCCGTAGGTTGCTCAGGTAGCGCGAGTCGCTCGATTCCGGCCAGTCACCCGCACCGCGCCCGGCTCGTGGCCCACCGCCGACGGTCACCACGTGATCGCCAGGGCGGCGCCGACGCGCTCCCTCGACACCAGCGGCGAGACCGCCCCGCGCCGCGGTTCGCGGACATACAGGTCCCGCAACCTCTTCGAGCGGAGGCTGTCGAGCGTCACACCGATGAGCGCTCCGGCTACGCCGGTCAGGGCGGGCAGCGCCAAGCTGGCCTCTTCCGAGCCCGTGCCGATGAAGCCCGCCAGGAGCCAGGGAGCGACACCCACCGCGAACCCGAGCACCGCACCGTCCGCGATCGGATCGTTCCAGCCCTGCCGCACGCGCCGGACGCAGGCCTCGTCCAGCTCGACCCTGCGCCCGCCGGCGAACACGCTCAGGGAGGCCGGCGAGATGTCGACGAGCCGGCCCGTGATCACGGCCCCGGACGGCGACGTGACGACCACGACGCTCCTGCCGCTCTCGATCAGCTCCGCGAGCTCGCGGAACGAGTCGACGGGCTGCGCCCCCGCGGGCGCCGAGACCGCGAGCGCGAGCACTGTGACGCCGACGGTAATCCCTTGTCTCATCAGAGCACCCTCCGTGGGCCACCACGTCAGTCGGTCGTGAAGCCGAGCACCGCCACGAGGTGCAGCCCGTAGCCGACGAAGCGCGCCCCGACCCGAAGTCCGAACCTCCGGTTCCCCGCCGCCTGCATGCCGTACAGGATGTCGGCGTACGGGAGGAACACGAACCGCACAGGGGCGTCGCTGCCGTCGACGAAACCCGGCCCCGCGGCCAGATGGAGGGAGCGGCCGCGCCGCAGCCCGCGCTGATACCGGACCGCCGGGTTGAACAGCAGGCCGCCGTCGGTCTCCGACCCGCCCACCAGGCTGGGAAACGAGGCCCAGGCGCCCAGCCCCCACCGCTCCGTCAACCACGCCGTGGCCCCCACGTCGAAGCTGTAGACCTTCTCGTCGACGACGAACCCTCCCCCGCCGAAGAACACCTCCGCCCTGGTGCCGCCGTCCTGCCCGCCGGCCGGGGCGGCGATGAGCGTGAGCGCTGTGGCGCCGACGGCGACTCCGTATCTCATCAACTCACCTCCTTGCCGAGCAGGCCCTTGCCGCGCCTCGGGAGCCGGCGGGACACCTCAAACTGGAAGTGCGCGAGCGGGGCGCGGAGCGGCTCGTGGCAGCATCTACGAGGTTCATCAGGCCAACCGCGAGCAGGATCACCGGCCAGAACCGCAGGATGGTCCAACTGTCGACGAGGCCGAGGTTGTCGAGCAGGAACGCGAGGCCTACCGCGATCAGGACGATGCCCGGCAGGAGCGGTCCGAAGGCGATGCCCGATCGTGATCGTAGGCGTCCATCCTGGCTCCACTGCGCGACGGCGCCAGCTTTCTCGGTGAATGGCGGATCCGGACCCGGCGAGCGGCGCCATCGTGGTATACGCTGCGTGGGGGAGCGTACCCCGCTGAGGGAGGCGGAGGAGGATCACGTGGGGCAGGTCAATTTCCGCATGAAGGACGAGCGCCTGTCGCTCATCGATCGGGCGGCGGCGATTCGAGGGGTCACCCGCACGGAGTTCGTGCTCCGATCGAGCGAAGCGGCGGCGATCGAGACGCTGGCCGAGCGCCCGATCATTGCGCTCGACGACGACGCGTACGATGCGTTCGTGGCCGCGCTCGATGCGCCGGTCGCGCCGAACGATCGGCTGAAGAGACAGTCGGCGCGGCGGCCGCTGTGGGAGCGATGACCGCGCCCGAGCCCATCAGCGAACGACATGACGTCTCGCGGTTCGACTCGGGAGCCGGGAGCCTTGATGCCTGGTTGCGGCGCAAGGCTCGACTGAACGAGGCCAAGGCAGGCTCACGAACCTCCGTCGTCTGCGACGGCGACCGCGTGATCGGGTTCTACAGCCTGGCCGCCAGCTCCGTGGAACGGCGACGGGTCTCGTCCCGCGTCGGGCGGAGCATGCCCCAACCAATTCCCGTGATCCTGCTCGGGCAACTGGCGCTGGACATCGGCTATCGCGGTCGAGGCTTGGGCGCCGACCTCCTGGTCGATGCCGCCAGGAGAGCTCTCGTGGCCGCCGACGTCATCGGTGCGCGCGCCCTCGTCGTCCAGGCGCTCGACGACGAAGCCAAGGGATTCTACGAACGATTCGGCTTCCGACCGTTCTCCGGATCGCGAGCCCCTCATGTTGATCCTCCGAATCTCCGAGCTGAGAGCGGTGCTGTAGACTTGGCGGTACGACGAGCCGGTTCGAGACGGCGCGACGGGACGATCTCCGTTACCGAGGCGTGCGCCCCGGCGGTGCCTCGGATGCCGCTCGACAGGAGTACCCCGATCGACCCGGACCTCGCTCGGGGCCGGGCTTCGGGGCATGCCGGCCGGTTCCCCACTTGCCCCATCGCTGCCTCGGCCAACCCACGGACCACCTACCCACCCGCCGGCAGCGCGAACACGAACAGGACGCTCCCCACGCTGGGCCGCAGCTCGGGGGTCATGCGGAGGTTGATGCCACCCCCGGCGCCGGTGTTGACGGCGACGTACTGGCGGCCGTCGACGGCGTAGGTGATGGGGAAGCCGACGACGGGCGAGCCGAGGTTGATCTCCCACAGCACCGCCCCGGTCTCCTGGTCGAGGGCGCGGAAGCGGCCGTTGACGTCGCCGCCGAAGACGAGGCCGCCGCCCGTCGTCATGACCGACATGGTGGCCGCGCGCTGCTCGTGCAGCCACACCGTGCGGCCGGTCTCGGCCGACACCGCGTAGACGGTTCCGAGCTGGTCCTCGCCGGGGGTGATCTGGTGCCGGGCCGCGAGGGCGTATATCTCCAGGCCCCCCTGCCCGCCAGCGGTGAGGGCACGCGCCCGCTCGCTGCGGACGTCGTCGGTGGCCAGCATGCGCGCGCAGGTGTTGCGCAGCGGCATGTACATGGTGTTGGTCAGGGGGCTGTAGGCGCCGGCCTCCCAGTCCTTGCCGCCGGCCCAGGTGGGGAACGCCAGCACTTACTGCCCGAGCGCGGTGAAGGTGACCTCGGCGTTCTCGGTCACCGCCCCGGTGGCCCCGTCGATGTCGTTGATGACATTCTGCGAGACGGTGGGGGTGGCCCACAGGAACTCGCCGGTCTCGCGGTCGAGCGTGTACACGACGCCGGTCTTGCCCGGGATACCCGTCACCACCCGGCGGACTTCTCCCGGCTGGACCCGAGGGTTGATCCAGCTCACGGCGTCGGGGTCGGGGGCGACGGCGGTGTCGACGAGGAGGCGCTCGAAGGGATGGTCGAGGTCCCAGTGGTCGTTGAGATGCTGGTAGAACCAGCGGATCTCGCCGGTTGCGACGTCGAGGGCCAGCGTCGAGTTGTGGTACAGGTGCGTGTTCTCGACGCCGCCGAGCATGAACTTGGGGGCCGGCGAGGTGACCGAGGTGCCCTGGAAGATCAGGCGCAGCTCGGGGTCGTAGCTCGCCGGAATCCACGAGCCCACGTGCACCCGCCGCTCGTAGGGCACGCCGCCCCAGGTCTCGTCGCCGGGCTCGCCGGGAGCCGGCACGGTGCGCCGGCGCCACAGCTCCTCGCCGGTGCGGGCGTCGTGGGCGACGAGGACGCACGACTCGGGCCCCCCGCGGGGCCGGCAGCTCCGCCCCGAGATGACCCGGCCGTCGGCGAGGATCGGTCCCGAGCTGTGGCCGGCCGGAGTCTCCTGGTAGTCGAAGATCCGCGTCTCCCAGACGACGTCGCCGGTCTCGACGTCGAGCGCGTAGGCGTAGTCGTCGTCGCTGATGTTGATGATCTGCCGGTCGTAGATGGCGATGTTCCGCATGCTGCGGGCGTTGCCGCCGACGAACTCGTAGACGTCGTCGGGCAGGTCGCGGCGGTACTCCCAGATGAGGTCGCCGTTCGTCGCGTCCAGGGCCTGGATGATGTCGGTGAGCGTGGGCATGTACACCACGCCGCCGTAGGCGAGAGGCGTGACCTCCTGGGTGCCCTGCGGCAGCGCGCGCGACCACGCCATCTGCAGCTCGCCGACGTTGTCCCGGTTCACTTGGTCGAGGGGGCTGTAGCCCCAGCCGTCGAGGGTGCGTCGCCACATCGGCCAGTCGGCGGGGTCGGGGTCCTGGAGCATGGCGTCGGTGACCGGCACGAACTCGCGCGCCGACTGGGCCTGCACGGGGACCGGGCCCAGGGCGAAGGACGCTGCCGCGGCGGCGACGAGCAGGACCGGAGCGAAGAAACGCGGTTGCGGCATCTGGTTGACTCCCATCAGAAACGCGGGCGGCGGCCCGAAGCGTGGGCGGCGGCCCTGGCGGAACGGCGTTGCCCGGTTTCCCGCGAACACGTGGGCGGCGACCGCGCGGAGCCGCGGCGCCCGTATCTGCGACGGGACCACCGGCTGGCCGGCATCCGACCGCGCGACCGGTCGGCCCGTCCCCGACCCCGCGGCCCGAGTGATCTGTTCGTCGCCCCGTCAGCCGCCGTTCGACTGGCGCCGCGGTTGACCCGGCTACGACCGCGCCTGCTGATCGACGGCCACGTAGGCGTCGATGACCGCGCGCCTCCCAGCCTGCAACCGCGGCCGGCACCGACGGCGCCGACCGTGCGCCGACCGAGTCTACTGATCACAGGCCACGTAGGCGTCGATGACCGCGCGCTCGCCGGCCCGCCCCTCGCCGGCATTGCCGTGCTCCATGCCGACGATGCCCTCGTAGCCCTTGCCCTTGAGGTGGCGGAACACGTTCAGGTAGTTGATCTCGCCGGTGGTCGGCTCGTTGCGGCCGGGGTTGTCGCCGACCTGGATGTAGGCAATCTCGTCCCAGGCGCGGTCGAGGTTGGGAATGAGGTTCCCCTCGGTGATCTGCTGATGGTAGAGGTCGTCGAGAATCTTGCACGACGGGCTGCCCACCGCCCGGCAGATCTGGTACGCCTGGGGGATGCCGGTCAGGAACACGCCGGGGTGGTTGGCCCAGTGGTTCAGCGGCTCGAGCACCATCGTCAGGCCCGCCGGCTCGCAGATCTCGGCCGCCCGCTTCAGGTTGTCGATGACCGTCGCGGTCTGGTACGCCCGCTCGACCCCGCGGTCGTACTCGCCGGGGACGATCGTGCACCACCGCGCGTTCACCCGGCCCGCCACCTCGACCGCCTGCCGGATGTCGGCGAGAATCCGCTCGCGCACGTCCGGGTCGTCGGACGCGAACGACACCGCGCCCCACGCGGTGTGGGCCACGAACACCCCCATCCGCATGCCCAGCCGGTCTAGCTCGGCCCCGATGTGCTCCTGCACCGCGACGTCCCGCCGGGGCAGGCTGTTGTCCTCGAGCGACCGGAACCCCTCGTCGTGCATGAACCGGAGCTGGTCGACGAGGTCCTCGCCGGCGTGGTGGCGGAACATGCCGAAGTGGGGGGCGTAGTCGAGCCCGAAGCGTCGCCCGGCGGAACCCTGGGCGCGGGCGGAACGCGGAGCCCCGGGAGGGCGCGGGGCACCGGCGGACCCGGCCGCGGTCAACCCCGCCGCGGCGGCGGAGACGCCGGTCGCGAGAAACGATCGTCGATTCATGGGTTGCTCCCCTGCCAGCACACGGGAACCGGCACGCGGTAGAGAACGCCGAGCCGATACTGTACTTCGAACGGCCGCCGAGGAGAACGTGTTCGGGTGGGAAGGGCGATGCCAGATCGGCGCGGCGAGCCTGCGGCGACGGCGCGCTCGACGAGGACACGGATCTCGCGACCGCCGCGTCGAGCGTTCGGCCGCGGTCGTCCCGTGTCGAGGCGGGAACGCGCCAGCGGGATGCCACCGCTCCGGGAGGCCGAACCCGGCCGACCTCGCGGTGCTGTCGTACGGTCGGGGAGGGCTGACCGGGGCAGCGTCGTTGCCCGTGGACTCGGCATTCGCACGAATTTTGCTGTGTACGTCTCCTGTACATGACATGACACTGCGTGTTCTGTCTCGCCATCGCGGTGGGGTGTGCAAAACCGCCGGGCGTCGACTCATCACACTGCAATCCAGACACTTGTGAGGACGCCCACCGGCTGGCATGGTCCATGCTTGACTACATTGTCGTTCGCAGCAATGCCCGAACCGGAGGACCAACAGGATCGCGAACAGCGGCCCGCGAGACCGCGCGGGACGCGGCCGAACGGCGGCGGCCGGCGCGGCGGTGACATGGCAGCCCCGAGGCGGCGGCGAGGCATCACGGCCGCTCCGCGGAAGGAGGCACGAGGATGGCGCTCAACCCGGAGCTCGTCGGTTTCGTCAGGGAGGCCCTCGGCCGGGGGCTGCCGCGGGAGCGGATCGAGGACATCCTGGTCCGCGCCGGTTGGCCGGCGGACCAGGTTCGCCGGGCGCTGGCCGGGTTCGCCGACGTCGAGTCGCCGATCCCGGTCCCGCGGCCGGCCGTCTCGACCCGGCCGCGCGAGGCCTTCCTGTACGTGGTGATGTTCATGGCACTCTTCGTCAGCGCCTTCAACCTCGGGGCGGTGCTGTTCAGGCTGATCGACATCGCGCTGCCCGACCCCGCCGGCCTGCCCCCGCAGGTCATCCGCGAGCTGCTCCGACTGTCGGTGTCGGCGCTCGTGGTCGCGAGCCCGGTCTTCGCCTTCGTCACCCGCGTCATCCGCCGAGGCGTCGAGGCCCAGCCCAGCGCCCGCGCGTCGCGCATCCGCGTGCAGCTCACCTACCTGACCCTCTTCGTCGCTTCCTGCGTCCTCGTCGGCGCCGTCACCGCCCTCGTCTACAGCTTCCTCGGCGGCCTGTTGACGGCGCGCTTCGTGCTGAAGTCGCTGACGGTGACCGCCATCGCCGGCGGGGCGTTCGGCTACTACCTGCGCGATCTGCGCGAGGCGGAGCACGAACCCGGGAAGGCGCGGGCGCCCCGCCGCCGCGACCCCCTGCCGGCCCTCGGCGCCGGGGCGGTGGCCCTGGCGGTGGTCGGGGGCCTGGTGGCCCTCGGCTCGCCGGCCGACCAGCGCCTCGAGCGGCTGGACGCGCGGCGCGCGCAGGACCTCGACGCCATCTCGCGGGCCGTCGACCGCTACGAGGCGACGCGCGAGCGGCTGCCCGAGTCGCTCGACGAGCTGCAGCGCGGCTCGGACGTGCAGTTCGCCGTCACCGATCCGGTGACGCGCGAGCCGTACGGCTACGAGGCCGGGGAGGGAACCGCCTACGAGCTGTGCGCCACATTCGCGCTGGCCACCACCGAGCGCGACCTCCGCCGCGGGGGGCCATTCTCGCGGCACGAGGCGGGGCGCCACTGCTTCCCGCTGCGCGCCGAGGCGAACCGCGCCCGGTGACGCCCGCGCTCGCCGGCGGCGTCGCGCGGCCGCCGCGCGGAGGGGAATATCCCTGGCCGGGCGCAGGTCCACAAGAGTGTCATGAGCAACCCGCCGACAATCGGGTGGGAGGCGGACCTCGCTCGCTCGTGCAACGCGACGCCGTCGAATCCCGCGGTAGAAGATGCCGCGCGGCGGGGCTATGATGGCGTCACGGACGGGACGCAGCCGTCAGCGGGGCCGAAGAGGCATCGACCATGGATGAACGGGACCTGGCGACGTTCATCGGCTGGCTCGCCGGGCTGACGTTGATGGTGTGGCGCTCACCGGGCGGCGCGCGGCTGCCCTGCGTCGTCGGCGCGGCCGTCTGGCTCGCGCTCCCGCTCCGGGAGCCGTCGTTGCGCACGGTCTGGCATCTCGGCCTGACCGTCGCGTTCCTCGTCGGCGGGCTCGCGCGTCGGCGCCAGCCGGGCGTCGAGGTCGGAGTCGAGCGGCAAGCTTGGGAATCGCACGCAAGGAGAAGACCATGACCCAGCCGATTCGTCCGTTTCCGCGAGGTGAGCGGCGGCTCGCACGCAGACTGCCGCGCCGCGTCTTCCTGGAGCGAACGCTGCGGGCCGGCACGGTCGGCGCCGTCGCCCTGTGGACCCCGGGGGTGCTCGCGGACGAGCTGACGGCGACGCCGAGCAGCCGCTCGCTCGAGGGACCGTTCTACCCCGACGTGATGCCCCTCGACACCGACAACGACCTGCTGATCGTCAACGACTCGATCACGCCGGCGGTCGGCGAGGTGACGCACCTCCACGGCACCGTCACCACCCGGGCGGGGACGCCGCTGCGCAACGCGTTCGTCGAGATCTGGCAGTGCGACGCGAACCAGAACTACCGGCACAGCCGGGGCGCCCACGACGAGCTGGCGCCCGATGCGAACTTCCAGGGGTACGGCCGCTTCCTCACGAACGTGAAGGGCGAGTACTACTTCCGCATCATCAAGCCGGTGCCGTACGTCGTCGGCAATACGTTCCGCACCCCGCACATCCACTTCGCGGTGAGCCGGCACGGGGAACGGCTCTTCACGTCGCAGATGCTCGTCAACGGGCACCCCGACAACGCCCGCGACCGGCTGACGCAGCGCATCGAGGACCCGGTGGCGAAGGAGACGATTCTCGTCGACTTCGACCCGTTGCCGGGGTCGAAGATCGGCGAGCTGACCGCCCGCTTCGACATCGTCCTCGGCCAGACGGTGGAGGAGCTCGAGGACGGGTCCCTCGGCTGGGGCCTCGGGCGGGTGTAGCCCCGGCAAGAGTCGCCGCTGCGCTACCACCGGCGGTGCGACCCCGCCCCGCCGATATCACGATACGCGCAGCTCCGCCCCCGCCCTGCCGGACACCGAAGCGAGAGCGGCCGTGCGCCGCGCACGGGGCCTCTCGGGGGAGTCGACGATGCAATCACGGACGCTGACGTTCGGAACCGCGGCGGCGTTGGCGGTGGCGCTGGGGCTGCACGGTTGCGCCGCGCCGGACCAGGAAACGGGAGGCGGCCCTCCCGGGGCGGCCGGGGACGGCGACGGCGCGCTCCGCGCCCTGCCGGCCTTCCGCGCCCTCGACACCGACGAGGACGGCGCGATCTCGGCCGTCGAGATCGACGCGGCGACGGCGGCGCTCGCCTCGCTCGACGGCGACGGAGACGGACGATTGTCCGGGGGCGAGCTGCGGCCTCCCCGCCGCGGCGGCCCGATCGGCGGCCCGGCGCGGACCCCGGCGGAGGCGACGGCCGCATTCATGGCGATGGACACCGACGCCGACGGTGCGCTCGCGGGCGAGGAGCTGCCGTCACAGTTCCGGAGCCTCGTCTCGCGCGCCGATGCCGACGCCGACGGCGCCGCCTCCGAGGCGGAGATCCTGGCGCTGATGACCGAGGAGGCCGGCGGTCCCGGCGACCGGCGGCAGGCGGGAGGAGAAGGACGGGCCGCGGCGCCACCGGGAGCCGCGGGCGCCGGCGCACCGGCGCGGCCGCCCGTTCCGCTCATGGCCGCGCTCGACGCCGACGGGAACGGCGCGGTCTCCGAGGCGGAGATCGCATCGGCCCCGCAGTCGCTGCGCGCGCTCGACGGCAACGGAGACGGCCGGCTCACGCCGGACGAACTCCGGTTCCCGGCCGGTGACGATTAGCGTGGCGGGCGACCCGCTCCGGGCGTTATGACCGGGGCCGCCGTCCGCCGTCGGCGCACGCCGACAGGCGCCGCCCGGACGAGCGCCTCACCTCGGCGTTAGGCGGACGGCCCCAGCAGGCGCACAACGGCCCGTTCCCCGGGGTGCGTCCCCGACCACTTGGACGGAGCAGGGCTCATTCTCCCGCCATCGTCGACTTGGCGATTCGGCCATCCCCCGGCCTTGGTCGCGCTTCACCTTCCGGGGCCAACCAGCTTCGTCGGGGTGCACGTCAGATTTGTTGGAGAGCCTGAGGCTGCTTGGCGGCTCTTCATTCCCGGAAGTTCGAACAGCCGCGGAGCTTTCGGCCGTGCAGCGCGATGTCGGCGTCGGCCTGCGATGGTCCAGCCCATGCCGGTCCCAACAATGCTGACGTGCACCAGCTTCGTCGGGACAGCGTGTCCGAACCGCAGGGATGCGCTATGATTCCCGATTACGGGTGGAGAGTCCTCCGGCGGGGCCGGAGGCGTTACTGGAACGCAATGAGACAGACGCGACCGGCCGCGGCCGCCCTAGCGGCGATCATCGTCGTTGCGGGCGCCGCGCAGGCCCAGGCGCAACGCTCGTCGGAGCGGCGGGTGGCCAACCCCGGCGAGACGCAGTTCGAGCTGCAGTTGCTGCGGTCGTCGGGCGGGCCCGTGGTGCCGATCTTCGAGGGGTGGTACCGGAACCCCGACGGCACCTTCGAGCTGTCGTTCGGCTATTTCAACGTGAACACCGAGGAGACCCTGGAGATTCCCCTCGGGCCCGGGAACTTCATCGAGCCGGCCGAGTTCGACGGACGCCAGCCGACCCGTTTCGAGGCGGTCCCCGAGAACGACCGGCGCCACCAGGGCGCGTTCACGGTGACGGTGCCGGCCGACTTCGGGAGCCGCGACGTCGTGTGGACGCTGCGCTCGCACGGGCAGACGCTGTCGGTACCGGGGCGGCTGACGAGCCCGGCCTACGAGCTGGCCGGCTGGGAGTTCCCGGGGCGGTCGAGCGTCTCGCCGCGGCTGCGCCTCGCGCCGGACGGGCCAGAGGGGCGCGGGCCGCGGGGCATCACCGCCGCCGAGAAGCGGCGCGCGACGGTGGGCGAGCCCCTCGACCTCGCCGCGTGGGTGGCCCGCGACGCGGAGGCGGGCGGCGAGCGCCCCATCAACGTCAAGTGGTTCAAGCACCAGGGACCCGGGGACGTCGCGTTCGCGGAGCGGACGGCCAGCGTCGAGCCCGACGCCTGGGCAGACGAGGGCGGGGCGCGGGTGGCCACCACCGCGACGTTCTCCGCGCCCGGCGACTATCTGCTGCGGGTGCTCGCGTTCAACGTGATCCGGGACTTCGAGTTCCAGTGCTGCTGGACCAACGGGTTCGTGCCGGTCACGGTGACGCCGTAGGGACGGCGACGGGAGACGCGAACGCCTCACCGAGTCCAGGCGGTTCCGAACGAGAACCTGCCGGTTGCGCTTCGCGAAGCCGAGTCCAGGCGGTTCCGAACGAGGACTTGCGAGTTGCTCTTCGCGAAAGCGGGCGAGACCGGCATCGATAACGGTCCCAAGCGTCGATCGTGACCAGCCGGGAGACCGGTCGGAGGGAGAATGAAGACCATGGCCAAGGCGGACAGGTTCGAGGTCGGGCATCAGGGCCGGACGGCTCACGGCGACACGCGTGCAGGGTTCCATTCCTGGCGGTCCACCGCGGTCGCGGGGCTCGCGGCGGCGTTGCTGCTGGCGGGCGCGGCCGGCGCGGCGGCGCAGAGCGGCAACGCAGCGGCGCCCGAGGCAACCGACGCAGTGCCCACGTTCAGCCGGGATGTCGCGCCCATCCTGCAGCGGTCGTGCCAGCAGTGCCACCAGCCGGCGGGCATCGCGCCGATGTCGCTGCTCAACTACCGCGAGGCGCGCCCGTGGGCGCGCAGCATCCGCGACCGGGTCGAGCGGCGCCTCATGCCCCCCTGGCACCTCGACACCACGGTGGGCATCCAGGACTACAAGAACGACATCTCGCTGACGCCGGCCGAGATCGACACCGTCGTCCGCTGGGTCGACGCGGGCGCGCCCGAGGGCAACCCCGCCGACCTGCCCGAGCCGCTCGAGTTCCCGCGCGCCGACGCCTGGGAGGTCGAGGCGATGCTGGGCCGGCCGCCCGACTTCGTCGTCCGCTCGACCCCCTACGACGTGCTCGCCAACGGGCAGGACCAGTGGTGGAATCCCGAGATCGAGTTCGAGGGCTTCGACGAGCCCCGCTACATCCGCGCGGCCGAGTTCAAGCCGTCCTACCCCACCGGGATCAAGGTCACCCACCACGGCCACGCCAACCTGCGGAGCACCGCGGCCGAGGGCGAAGAGTCGGTGCGGACCCACCTCGTCGGCATGGGCATCGGCAAGCGGTGGGACCTGCTGCCCGAAGGCGTCGGCAAGCTCCTGCCGCCGGGGCCCGCCACGCTCCGCTTCAGCCTCCACTACTTCCCGGTGGGCGAGCCGGTGACGGAGGTCGCCGAGGTCGGCGTGTGGCTCTATCCCGAGGACGAGGCCCCGGACAAGGTGACGGCCGGCGAGCGGCAGTTCTACGTCGACGGCACCCACCGCGAGCGGCTGCGGGCGAGCGACATCCTGATTCCGCCACACGGGCACCTCGTGCTCGAGGACCAGTACGTCATGGACCGGCCGGCCCTGATTCAGAGCTTCCGGCCCCACATGCACATGCGCGGCACAGAGATGTCGATGACCGCGCTCTACCCCGACGGCCGCCGCGAGCTGCTCAGCAACGTCAACCGCTACGACCACAACTGGCAGATCGCGTACATCTACGACGACGACGCCCAGCCGCTGCTGCCGAAGGGCACGGTGCTGATGCTGCGCGCGAAGTGGGACAACACCGCCGCCAACCGCATCAACCCCGACCCCGACCAGTGGGTGGTGTTCGGCGCGCGCGGCGTCGACGAGATGTCGCACGCCTGGATCGGCATCACCTGGCTCGACGACGCCGAGTTCGAGGAGATGGCGGCGGCCCGGGCAGCGGCGGCCACGCCCACGGACGACGGCTCGCAGTAGCGCGGGCGTCGGATCTGCTCGAACCCTCGGCAATCGTCTGGACGGGGCGGGCGCCACCCTCGGCGCGGTTCCATCGACATGGGCCAGCGGCCGGCGGTGCGCCCGCCGAGCGAATCTCGCCCGGCCCGCCGGCTTGGCCGCCCGCCCTGACTCCGCTGCGAGGCAGCCGAGGATCCCCCTGCACGGGGTCGTCGTCCGCCCCGGGCTTCACGCCGTCACCCCCTTCCGACTTCTGCGATCACGGAGGCTCTCTTCAAGCGCCATGACGGGACACCATTCGTGGGAAAAGCTGATGAACCCGCGCTACACGCCGGAGGAGCGTGCCCGTGTCCGGGCTGAGGCCTTGAAGATGCTGGAGGAGGATGACCGGCGCAGCCGCCGTCACGAGGGGGAGGCGGCCGCCGAGCGGGGCGACCGCACAGACGCGGGTCCGCATGCGGACACGGAAGCGCGAGTTGCCGGCCCACGCTCCCGTGGCGCGTAAGTGCAGTTGACGGACGGCTTCCTCGGCCCCCACTGCCGCGGGCCACGGCGGCACCAGTCCGAAAAGACCGCTGCGGACAGAGGTCGCGGGCAGCGTTCGTCAGAACCCTACCTCGGCACCCACTTCTGCAGGCACCCGCCGGACGGGCTGACGTCGCAGCCGCTGGTCAGGCCGGCGAAGATGTTGCCCGCCTCGTCGGCCGCCATCCCTTCCGGCCGCGTGCCCGGAATGAAGTGGTGGAGCGAGCCGTCCGTCGCGCTGCCGATGCGGATGCCGACCTGCCACCCCGGGTTGCGCGGCGAGCGGCCGGGCCCGTCGGGCGCGACGGGGGGACCCGGAATGGACGCCCCCGACTCGGAGTCGGCCACGATCATCGTGTCGTCGGCGAGGATGGTGATGCCGCTGGGCCGGCCGAAGTGCCGCCACTCGTCGACGAAGCTCAGGTCCCCGTCGAGGACCTGGACGCGGTTGTTCGACCGGTCGGCCACGAAGAGCCGCCCCTGCGAGTCGAACGCCAGCGCGTGGGGCCCCATGAACTCGCCCGGGCCGAGCCCGAGCTGCCCGACCGCCCGCACGAACTCGCCGTCGGTGGTGATCTCCACCAGCCGGTCGCCGTCCTGCTGGGCGGTGGAGGGCCGCGGCCAGTGCCCGTCGGCGACGATGATGTTGCCGTTCGGCGCGACCGCGCACGCGGTCGGACCGATGAACGTGTCCTCCCCCGCCGCCGACACCCCCGCCTGGCCGAGGCTCATCAGCAGCTCGCCGTCCTGGCTGAACTTGTGGAGCTGGAAGCCGCGCCCCGCCGTCGACGGATCGTCGCCGAAGGGCCCGCTGTCGCCGGCCCACAGGTTGCCGTCGCCGTCCATGCAGAACCCGTGGGCCTGCACGATCATCCCGTCGCCGAAGCTCTTCTCGATCTGCCCGTCGGCGTTGATGTAGTTGATGGGCGGCTCGGACCGGAACATCATCCACGTGCCGCCGGTGCCGTCGGGGATGAGCCCGATGGCCGCGCCCCACTCCATGCCCGGCCGCAGGGTCGGCCAGCTCTCGATCAGGCGGTAGGGGTTGGACATGGTGCTCGTCGGCCGCCGGGACAGCTCGAACAGCGGCGACGGCTCCTGCGCCGACGACGCGATACCCACCCCGAGAACGGCGGCGAGCGCCGCGCCGGAAGCCAGCTTCGTGACGGTACCTCGTGACATCTCGTTCCTCCTCCGGACGATACGACGTCCTGCTGACGGCCGATGTTACAGTTGTCGGGCGGCCGAGGCCAGCGTCGAGGCGCCGATGCCGCCCGCGGACGGGGAGACCTGGATGGGACTTCCATCCGAGTGATGGACGGTGGCCGATGCCGCCCGGGTGCGGGGAACCCCCCCGACGACGAGGCCGAGATCACGAGCTTCGCGGCCGATGCCGCCCGCCGGGCGCGGGAACCTGTCCCGGGGCGGCGGCGGGCACATCCCGCTCGCAGGCGGCCGCAGGCCACGGGAAGCCGGGAGCGCTCGAGGCGCCGTGGGGCCGCCCGGCCGGCGCGATCCGTCGTCAGGACAGTGATCGATATGGATTTGCCAACTGCACCCGGACCCCGTCTCGTCTACTGCGGGTTCCGTGTTGGGCACGTGGCAAGGCAATTCCCGTCAGTGTCCTTTGCCAGGAGGGACTCATGCGGCACCAGACAGCTCTCTCGTTGACCGCCGGCCTGCTCGCGTCGGCGCTGCTGGCGGCGGCCACCGCCACGCCGGCCCACGCCCAGCTCGAGGACCAGACGCGGGTGGCGCCGACCAACGACCTGCCCAACCCCTACGCCCGCGTGCACCCGTGGGGCGAGCTTCCCGACCCCTACGTGCCCGGCGCCTACGACGAGCGCGCGTCGTTCATCGGCGCCGACGAGGGGCCCGACGGCAACATCTACCTGCTGAGCCGCTGCCTCCAGAACTCGTGCACGGGGCGCACCGAGCCGGCGGTGCTGAAGCTCGACCCGTCGGGCCGGCTGCTCGCGAGCTGGGGCTCGGGAATGTTCGACTTCCCGCACGGCCTCGACGTGGACGGCGAGGGCAACGTCTGGGTGGCCGACCAGCGCGGGCACCGGGTGGTGAAGTTCGACGCCGAAGGCAACCTGCTCATGACCATCGGCGAGCAGGGCACGGCGGGAGAGCCGCCGCTGGTCGACGAGCCGACCGGCGTCGTGGTCGCCCCGAGCGGCGAGATCTTCATCACCGAGGGGCACAGCTTCGCGTCCGGCGCCAACCGCGTGACCAAGTACGCGGCCGACGGCTCGTTCCTCCTGTCGTGGGGCGAGACCGGCTCGGGGCCCGGCGAGTTCAACGTGCCCCACACCATCGCCCTCGACTCCCAAGGGCGCCTGTTCGTGGGCGACCGCGCCAACAACCGCATCCAGATCTTCGACCAGGCGGGGACGCTGCTCGACGTCTGGTACCAGTTCGGCCGCCCGAGCGGCATCGCCATCGGCGCCGACGACCGCATCTACGTGGCCGACTCCGAGTCGTACGGCACCGACAACCCGGGGTGGAAGAAGGGCATCCGGGTCGGCAGCGCGCGCGACGGGTCGGTCGAGTACCTCATCGAGGACCTCGAGCCGACGGCCATCGAGCACAGCGGCGCCGAGGGCGTGGGCGTCGACTCGGCCGGCAACGTCTACGGGGGCGTCGTCCGGCGCCGGATGATCGAGAAGCACGCGCCGAACGGCGAGGCCACCGCGCTGCCGGGCGGGGACGCGCCCGCGCACGTGGGCCACGTCGCCTACGCCTTCCCCGGCGCGCCGGGGGGACGCAGCCTGGCCGCCACCGCCTCGGCCGAGATCGGCACGCTGGTGCTGCACGCCAACTTCGCGGCCGGCGACCTGAGCGATTACGGCGCGATGCGGCGGCACGCCGGGCACGTGCTGCACCTGCTCGAGCCGGCCGAGGGGGCGTCGGGCCCCGGCCTCGGGTTCGGGGTCATCCCCGCCGTCGAGGCGCTCGTCAGCCACCTCGAGCGGGCGGCCGCCGAGGACGGCGCATCGGACAGCCTGCGGACCCACGCCGGACACGTCTCCGCCATCGCGGCCGGCCTGCTCGCCAACGCGCGGCAGGCCGCGGGGCTCGCCCGGCAGCTCGCCGAGGCAGTCTCGATCCGTCGCGCGGCGCCCCTCGTGGCCCGCGTCCGCACCCTCGCCTATCAGATCGCGGAGGGCTTCGACGTCGACGGCGACGGGCAACTGTCGTTCGACGGCGAGGCCGGCATGCAGCAGCTCGAGGCGCACCTCTACCTGCTGCTCGAGGGCGAGTCGCTTCCCCGCGAGCTGCGGTAGAGTCTGCGCGGCAGAAGCGCAAGGGTTACGCCTCGGGCGAAACCAGCGTCACCGCCGGAACACTCAGCCGTCCCCGCGCGTGAGCCGCATGATGTCGTCGGTTCGAACACCCCGTGCAGCGACGCCGCGAGCCCGGCGCAGACGGTCGTCCATGAGCGCCCGCTTGCTCAGCACCGGCCGGATGGTCACGCCGCCATCGGCCTCCTCGAAGCTCACGTCCGTGTGCGGCAGCAGCCCGAACTTGAGCCGGAGGCGTTGCGGGATCGTCACCTGACCCTTGGTAGTTATTCGCATGGTCGTAGTATTACTTTATGGCGTATTACGCTCGTGAATCTACTCACTTTGCCAACGCGAGGCGCTCCCCGCGAACCGCGGCAGCGCCTCGAGCAGGAACGAGCCGAGGAGGATGGACATGACGAGACGGATGACGGGCGCGGCATGGGGCATGGGAGTCGTCATCGCCGGCTTGGCCGCGGCCGCCCCCGCGGCGGCGCAGGAGAGCTGGGTCGAGCGCGCCGTGCACAACTTCGGCGAGCCCATCAACACGCTGTGGGCCGAGGGCGAGCTGTCGTTCGCGGCCGACGGCACCATGGTCTACTGCAGCGCCCGCGAGGACCTCGGGGCGGCCCCCGGCGACCCCAAGGACCTCTACATCGCGACGTTCGACGCCGGGACGGGGCGCTGGAACACGCCCGTCAACATGGGGCAGCCCGTCAACTCGGCCCCCGCCACCGACGTCGACCCGATACGTATCGGCGACGACCGCGAGCAGTGGATCACCGCCGACGTCAACACCATCTACTTCAAGTCGGACCGGCTGGCGACGAGCGAGCCCCGGAACGCCAGCGACCTCTTCGTCACCCGGAAGGAGAACGGCGAGTGGACGACGCCCGAGCTGCTCCCGTACCCCATCAGCACCGACGAGGGCAACGAGCACTGCCCGGCCATCCTCGCCGACGGCGAGACGCTGTGCTTCGCCTCGCGGCGGGCCGGCGGGTACGGCGGGTCCGACATCTGGTGCTCGCGGCAGGACGCCGACGGCGAGTGGCAGGAGCCGGTGAACCAGGGGCCCAACATCAACACCGCGGCCGAGGAGTTCCACTTCTCGCAGGACGCCGACGGACGGGTCTACTTCACCTCGGCCCGTCCCGGCGGCCAAGGCGGCATGGACATCTGGTCGGCGATGCAGACGGGGCCGAACAGTTGGGGGCCGGCCGTGAACCTGGGACCCCAGGTGAACACCGCGGGCGCCGACATGTGCCCGGCCCTGCCGCCGGACGACGCCACCTTCACCTGGTTCTCGAACCGCGACGACAACAGCTTCGGGGGCATCGACATCTTCTGGACCCACAAGTCCAACCTCGCGACCGGGGCTGAACGCTAGCCCACCGTCGTCGCCGGCGGCTCCGCCGGGCCCAGCCAACGCCAGGAGTCCGTGCCGTTGTACGGCGCAAGCTCCTGGCGGGAGCTGGCGGTCGCGGCGCAACTTGGTGGCCGCGCTGGACGCCTCATGGGCGCGAGACTCCTTCGACGCAGGCTTCCGAGCCCGGAGACCGCTGCCCGCGGCGGCGTTGCCGCCATGCAGCGTCGCCGCTCCAGTCGACCCTCCGGGAGTCCGCGCCGCCCTGACACGGACTCCTGGCTGTCCGACCGAGGTGAAGGGTGAGCCGGCCGTTCCAACCGGGCTCGTCCCGCCGCTGGCCGGCCGCCGTCGCCGTTGCGGCCTTTGCTTGGGCCGCCGCGGGCGGGGCGGCGGGGGCGCACGAGCTCGAGCTGACCGAGGTGCACGTCGCCTTCGAGAGCGACGGGACGTTCCGCGTCGAGGTGATGAACGACCCCGGCTGGCTGCTCATGCGGGTCGAGCCGTTCTCGGGCCTCGGGCTCTCGGGCCGGCTCGACCCCCCGGATCGGGACGACCGGCTCGCCGAGATGGAGCCGACCTTCGCCGAGTGGGTGCACCTGTACTTCGACGGCGAGCGCGCCCCGGTGTCCGCGACCTACCTGCCGCCGGCCGAGGGCGGCCCCACCGCGGTCGACGGGACCCTGCTCGGCGTGATGCGGCTCGACGGCCGGGTGCCGCCCGGGGCCGAGGCCTTCAGCTTCGCCTACGGGCTCGTCATGGACGCCTACCCGCTGCTCATCCGCGACCGCGGCGACGAGGTCGTCACCTACTGGAACGTCGGCGAGTACGAGACCGAGCCGATGCTCCTGGGCGAGCTCACGCCGCCGACCCGGTGGCAGGTCGTGGGCACCTACCTGGGGCTCGGGTTCACCCACATCGTCCCCAAGGGGCTCGACCACATCCTGTTCGTGGCCGGCATCTTCCTGCTCGGCACGCGCCTGACCCCGATGCTGGCCCAGGTGACCACGTTCACCGTGGCGCACACCATCACCCTCGGGCTCAGCATGGTCGGGGTGCTCTCGCTGCCCGCTCGTGTGGTCGAGCCGCTGATCGCCCTCTCCATCGCCTACGTCGCCATCGAGAACCTCGTGACGAGCGAGCTCAAGCCGTGGCGGCTCGCCCTCGTTTTCGGGTTCGGGCTCCTCCACGGCCTGGGGTTCGCCGGCGTCCTCGCCGAGCTCGGGCTGCCGCGCGGCGAGTTCACGGCGGCGCTGATGAGCTTCAACCTCGGGGTCGAGGGCGGGCAGCTCGCGGTCATCGCGGGGCTGTTCGCGGTCCTCGGCTGGGCGCGCCGCGCCCCGTGGTACCGCCGCGCCGCGGTCGTCCCCCTGTCGCTGGGCATCGCGGCGGTCGGCGTCTACTGGACCGTGACGCGGGCCCTGGGCGGCCTCTGACGCGAGGCCCCCGCGCGCCGCGCGGGTTCGGGCCGGTTCCCTGACGCGAATCGGCTACAGATCGACCCCCGCCCGCGCGGCGCGCGGGGGTGCACGTCAGATTGCTGGGATCCGCCTCTGCCGCCGCGTGCACTTCGCCGAAAGCCACCCGTTCGCACGCCAACCTGGCCCGGAAATGCTCGCAGCCGCGAATCTGCAACTTTCCTGACGTGCACCCCCGCGCGGGTTCGGGTTTGACGATTCTCCGTCGTGTCGCTATCGTGGGGCCGAGAAGCCAAAGGGGGGAACACTCATGTGCTCGATGCGAATCCGGCCGGCCCGTCACGTGCACGCGAGGTCTCGCCGTTCGCTGTGGTGCAGCGGCGTCCTGATCAGCCTGCTCGCGGTCGGGTGCGGGCCGACCCCGAACTTCGAGGACGCCGGCATCGGCCGGACCGGCGAGAGCGGCGCGGGGGACGTGTCGATTCCGGTCCCGTCCCGGGAGGACGGGAACGGGGATCTCCTCGTGGCGATTCTCGGCGCCCAGGGAAACCCGAACACCTCCGGACCCGAGGGGTGGACGGTGGTGCCCGGCTTCCGCGGCTTCAACGACGCCATGTGTCAGGCGGACGGCCAAGGCACCGCGTGTCAACTGACCGTCTTCTACAAGATCGCCGACGGGTCGGAGTCGACCGCCGCGTTCTCGTGGGGCGGCAGCCGGCAGGCGGCGGCCGCCGTGCTGCGGTACTCGAACGTCGACGCCGACGAGCCCATCGGCGCGTCGAACCAGCAGCGCGGGTCGGCGGACACGGTGACGGCGCCGGTGGTCGAGACCACCCGCGACGGGTCCCGCGCCCTGCGCATCGCCCTCGTCGAGCTCGACGAGGCGGGGCCGTTCGTCCGCGAGGCGGCGGCGATGTCCGACGTGCCGCCGGGAGAACGCCTGAACATCCTCTCCTTCCCCGCCGCGGCGGACGATCCCGAGGGCTGCGGCCCGCCGATGGCCGGCTGCAACACCGACCGCGCGGTGGCGCTGGCGGTCTCGGACACGCGTCACCGGACGGCCGGCCCCTCCGGCCCCGTGTCGTGGGAGCTCCCCGCCGCCGACCAGTGGCTCACCGCCACGATAGAGATTCGGCGGCCGCCCGGGCAGTGACGACTCGCGCGCGTCGTCGAGCCGCCGAGACGGTATTCCCGCCCGACGGGAGCGACGTCTGGCTGGCGGCGGCTGTTCGCGAGCGGCGCACGTCGTGTACGGCGGAGTACACCATGCAGCGTACGCAGGTTTACCTGACCGAGGAGCAGGGGCGCCTCTTGAAGAGCCGGAGCCGGGCGACCGGCTGCACCGTGTCGGAGCTCGTTCGCGCGGCCATCGACGGCGTGTACACGCGGCAACGCCAACCGACCACTGCGGACCGAGTACGCCTTGCCCGGCGCACGGCCGGGGCCTGGAAGGAGTTCCCGGAGACCGGCGCCGAGTACGTCGAGCGCATCCGGGGCTCCAGGCGTCTGTCGCGGACGATGGGCCGCTAGTGAAGCGCTGGTACCTCCGTCCGGACGGCTATCTCTCACGCGCGTTGCCGAACGACCCACAGCCATCGGATCGTGCCGTAGATCGTCGCGACCAGCGCCGCCAGGATCAGCACGCTCTTCAGCAGCGTGAAGACCGCGGCCACTCTCGTCCAGGACGACGATGCGCCGCCATAGGTCGCGGCCAGCAACGCGATGGAGATGTTCTCCAGGACGTCTGCCACGGCCCCGGCGATCGGCAGCAGGTAGAACGGTTGGTCGTTCCCGAATAGTCGGAGCAGTGCGAGGGCGAGGAGCAGGCCGTACGCCACCGGGAAGATCAGGTCGACGGTCACCTCGGTCCAGGCGTAGACGGCCCTCGCGCGCGGGTCGAGCCGATCGAGGGCGCTGAACAGGGTGGCGGCCTGATCGGGGGTGTACCACTGTCTGACGTCGAGGAGCTCGAGACCGCCCAACCGAGCATCTCGCCACTCGAATACAGCCAGACAGAGAAGCGTGGCAAGCACCGCCAGGACAACCACCCGCCACGTGGCGAGCCGTTGCAGCACGGGGCGAATCCCGTCGCGCATGTTCACCGGTCCGTCAACTGTCAGCTCGGCCTCCTCCCGCTGGGTCCAGTCCAGACAACTACCTTCCCGACCCTGACGTCAGGAATCCAGGGCCAGGAGCGCCCCGCAAGACGGCCCAAGATGCACAGGGCATCACCCCCGCGTCACTCTTCGGCGCCGGGAACGACAACCGCAGTCTTCGTACCGCCGCCGTGGCGGGTTACGCGTGGGCGGCAACGCACCTTCACCGCCCCGCGCGTGAACGCATCGTCCGTGGAACGGCTGCTCCAAACGTACGCCTCGCCGGGGCCGAGGGCGGCGAGCTTCGCGGGGGTCAGGCCGTCGAGGGCGGCGTTCGCCTTCTGTATGTGTTTCAACCAAGCGGGCGAGTTGAACTTGTGCAGCATGATGTGGGTGGACAGCTCGATGAGCGAGGTCGGGACGGATGGCGGGTCCTGCGACGCCACCATGACCGTCGTCCCCTTGTGGCGCATCTCCCGCACGACCTCGACGAGTCCCGCCACGAGGTCCGGGCTGTCGATGTACTTGTGGGCCTCGTCGAAGACGACGAGCTTGTTGAACCGTCGGCCCTCGTAGGTGGTCTCGGCGAACAACTGCAGCAGCACGACGAACAGCCCGAGAGCCTCGTCCTTCTCGATGAACTCGTCCCGGAGGTCGACGATCACGAGGCGGCCGGGACGCAGGATGTCGGTCAAGCGGTGGGCGTCGTCGACGTAGTCCTCCGCGAACCGCAGCCGCAGCAGGGCGAGGTCCTTCAGATAGTCGGACAGCCCGGAGTCCTGGACGCCCTGGCGCAGAGCATCCAGGGTGAGGTCGCCGCGCAGCTTCTTCATGATGAGCGCGAGCTGCCGGATGTACAGGCTCTGGCTGCCGACCGCGCCCATCAGGAACTTCCAATGCGACGCCTTCAGCTCCGACGCGGCGAACGCGATGGGCAGGACTTCAGTTCCGGGGTACTCCGCCCGGCGCGCCTCGACCTTGGCGGCGGGTGTCAGGATCACCAGATCGTCGAGGGCCTGCGGCACGGCGCCGTAGTCGGCGCGCAAGCGGCTCACTTCCGCCTCGACGGCGTTGGGCGCCGCCATCGAGGTGAACTCCGGCTGGTAGTCGAGGGTGGCGCTGTAGTGGAAGATGACGCCGGCGAGCGGCTGCGGAAGGCGATTCACGCCAGCGACCGGCATGCAGGCCATCTCGATGACGCTCCCCAGGGTGTAGCTCTTGCCGCCGCCCTGGACGCCGAAGAGGCTGACGGTGTGGGTCTGGTTTAGATCCAGCGCGACGGTGCGGCCGGACGTCCGGCCGATGAGGCCGTACTGCGGCGACGACCCGGTTGCGCCGAGGACGGCGTCGTAGGCCGGCCCGGCCGAGTCCGCGGGCGGCTCTTCCGACTGAACGGGGAGCAAGGGTTGGGCCGGGGCGCGCGACGGCGGTGCGGACGACGAAGCGCCCGACTCGGGATCGACCGGCTCGTTAGCGTCTCGCGCGATCTGTTTCCGGTGAGACGGTCGCTCCGCCCCTCGACTGGCGCGTTCGTCTTCGGCACCTGCTCCGCCAGCCCTCGCCCGGCGCCCGGTGCGTGGCACCGCCCGTGTCGTCTCGGCTGGCTCTCCTTCATCCACAGCAGGGGGCGATGCTTCGGCGCCATCTTCGTCCAGAACAGGCGGCAACGCTTCGACATCATCCGATTCGCTTGACTCCCCGGGCCGCGCGGCTTCGGCTGGCTGTCCTTCGTCCGGAGCTGGCGGTCCTTCGTCCGGAGCAGGGGGCGACGTTTCGACATCGTCCGATACGGTTGGCTCCTCGGGCCGCGCGCCTTGGGTATCCACGCCCGCCGAGCCCTCGCCGGCGGACTCGGTGGTTGAGCGCGCACGCTCCGCCACCAGGAACGCGGCTGAATCAAGACGCGGTAGCGGCGGTTCCTCCGACGGGGTGGCGGAGAGCGGCTCGCCCGTAGTCCCGCCACCGCCAGCGATTTCCTCGCCGGCGGAACCGCCGCCGTCGGCGCCCTCCCCGCCGGTCGACCGTGAGACGGCGTGATCCACGAGGCTGCGAATCAGGTCGACGCCCACGCGGTGGAACTCCACCCCCGCTTCGTACTCCGCCGGCTCGGTCCCCGACTTGTCGAAGTCGAACACCAGGCCGCTCCGCGAGAATCGGAGCGCGTAGCCCTCTTCCAGAAGGTCGAGGAACGTCCGGGCCTCCGCTCCCGCGGCACCCTCCATCAGGTCGTACCGCAGCCCGCGCTCCAGATAGAACTCGAGCACGGTGCTCAGCTCGCGCGTCTTGAGCAGCCGGTCCGGGCGGTCTGGGGTGACGCGCCGCGGGTCGAAATGCACCTGAATGACGTGCTCGCTCTGGTTGAGTTGCTCGATCATCTGCTGCTTCAGATGGTTGTAGCCGCTCAGGCCGAGCCTCTGGGCGTAACACTTCACCTCGACCAGGTTGCAGGTGATCGTCCGGTTCGCGAGATCGAGATCGAACAGCGCGAGGTCGGTCCGGCGCACGGTCACCTCGTCGCCGATGGCCTCCGCCTGGGATTTGGCGGCGTGGAACAGGTCGATGTGCGCATCGAGCGGCACGACGATCTGGTTGCGCAGCGCGCCCTGATACTCCAGGAACATCCTCGCCAGCGCCAGCCCGAGGGCCTCGGCCCGCGCGGTCGGGGACGAGACGAGCTTGAGCGCCAACCGCCCCGAGAGCGAGCGCAGATGATCGAGGGCGGCGATGGCCTGCGGCTCCTCGGCTTCGAGGCCGTATTCGCGCAGCACCGGTCCGAGAATCGCCTTCAGCTCATCGAGCGACCGCGAGCTGATGACGAGGCGGTGTCCATGCTCGGGCGCCGCCGAAGGCGTGTAGTCGATCAGGTAGTCGGGGCGGTCGCGCCGGCCGCCGTGGTCGAAGAACTCGATGCCCATGTTCCGGTCGACGGTGAACACCCAGTCGCTCGCCTCGTGCACGTCGCTGACGAGCGCGCGGCGGGCGCGGCCCAGCACGAGGCGGATGACGGGCCGGGCCGCGAAATCGGGCATCGATCGGGCCACGGTCGCGGTGGCCGCGGAAATCCGCGCCGGAAGCTCGCCGAGGAGCATCGAAGCCTCCTCGGCGCCCCCGATGACGGTCGGCGAACCGTGGCGCGGCTGACGACGCCAGCAGGCGCCGGTGTCGTCATCGTCGTCGTATCGAATCGTGAAGGCCTGGACGAGGCCGTGGAGCGGGACCGAGTTCTCGGGCCGAAGGGGCCGGTCCGCTGCCACCTCTTCAGGCGGAAACACATCGAAGAGGAAGCTGACGTGAGCCCGGTAACGCAGCGGGGCACGTCGGAAGTCGGCCGTCGCCAGCACCGCCAGGGTGAGCTTGGGGAAGATGTGGCTCTGAGCGGGAACCGAGAACGCTTCGCCGGCCGACGCGCCGTCGCCCGCCAGGAGCGCCCCGATGGCCTCCCCCACGCCGGGCGCGTTCGCGTCGGGCACGAACAGGCGCACGTCGTACCGCAGGTCCTTGAACGCATCCTCCTGCTGCAGGACGACCAGCGCGTCGGCAAGGACAGCGGCGCGCCCCGGGTTGAACGCGTTGATGGTGAGCGTTCGCACGTACGGATGCTGGACGAGATAGCGCTCCATGCGCGCCGCGATGACCTGCCCGGTGATGGCGGCGCCGCCGATGGACGGCTCGGGCAAGCCGAGGGCCGCGCACACTTCTCCGAGCAGGCCGCGTGGATTGTCCTCGGCCGCGGGCGCGTACAGCGGCCACAACGCATGGATGTTGTCGACGCTAGCGAAGATGCGGCCGTCGCCGACCGGGAGCATGGGCGGGACGTTGATCGAGGAGATGTCGAGCAGCGCTTCGCGCGCAGGCGTCACGTGCTCCTGCGGTCCCGCCGCGGCCTCCTTTACCCATGCCGCGCCGAGCTGCGCCCACACGAGCTGCCAGAGGGCTCGCAACGGGTGCGTCGGCGCGACCAGCGCCGCCTCGCGAACGTGACCCCGGTAGTCCTCGATCACGAGTCTCACGGTGTCGACCGTCAGCGCCGACCGCAACGAGACGATGGCCTTGAGCTGGTCGCTGCCGGCCTCGCGTTCGACCCTGGCCGCGAGGTCTCCGAGCAGGTCGTTGTAGGCCGCCGCATAGGCCAGGACCTCCGGTCCGTTGCGCAGGTAGTCGAAACCCTGGGACACCAGCGTCCCGGCGCCCTGAACGACGCGGTCGAAGCAGGTCGCTCGGGCGTCCAGGAAGCTCCGCACCCCCGCCGACGCGGGCCAGTCCGCGACGTCAGCGGTCGGCGTCCGCGGTTGGCCCATGTGGATCTGCATTCGCCAGCTCACGGGGCCATCCGGCGACGCGAGGATTCGCTGCTCGACGTCCTTGAGCCAGCGCGCCACCGGAATCTGGCACGCGCCGTCCTTGCCGAAGCCGACCTCCAGAGTCTCCTGCGCAGCCACCCGTTGCGTGCTGCGTTGCCTCCAGCCGACGCGGGTCAGCGCAATCTCCGCCGGTTCCCGTTGCTGCAGAATCGCCCCGAACTGCCGGTCGAGGCGTGCGTGCTCGACGCTGTCGGCTCTGGGAATCGACCGCTGCGGCGGCTCGTCTTCCAGCTCGGCATCCCGCACGACGTAGAACGGTTCGCTCTCGTTCGACCGTCTTCCATCTTGATCGGTGGGGTCGTCAATCGGAATCGGATCGCCGTCCGCCGTCCACGCCAGCACACGTACGTGGTGCCAGCCTTCCTCGAAGTCGACGCGGTTGAGCTTCAGCAGCGAGACCGTCGCATGGGTCCGCGCCGGCTTCCAGACCTTGACCTTCCGTGACGCACCGACCGGGCCGGCCTCTTTCGCGACGATCTGTACGGTGAAGTGATCCAGGCCCCGCACCTGGCGCGGGTGCGGATCGACCTCCAGGACGACGCCCAACTTCCGGCGTTCCTTCGGCGCGAGGACCTGCTGACCGACCAGGTCGGCGAGCCGGTCGTCTCCGGCCTCGTCCTCGGTCACAACCGGCAGATCGGTTTCGACGCGCTCGAATCGGACTCTGTCCGGCGCGATCTCCGATCCGAACTCCCACTTGTCGAACGACAGGTCCCAGTTGCGGCGGTCGAGAACGATCTGAGAGGTCCAGGCGACGGGATCGTCGATGCCCACCTCCGTGAGGTACTCGGCCAGCCGCCGGCGGAGGCCCTTGTTGACGAGGTCGAGATCGAGCACGCGTCCCAGCGCCGACGCATCCGCATCCGTCAGACGCAGGACGCAATCGAGGTTCTTGCACACGCGTCCATAGGCGGTCGCCGGGTCGTCGAACAGCTTGAAGTCGGGGACCAGCCCCAGCTCGTACAGGGCGCCGCCGAAAGCCTCGCCATCGTTGCCGTTCACCCGGGCGCACAGCAGGTAGCGGATCTGCGCCGCGTTCCCGCCCCAGCTCCAGCACTGCTCGCGCAAGTGCTGCAGCAGGTCGCGAACGTACCCCTGCAGCGAGGACGGAAGGCGCTCCAGCACTTGCCGTCTGAGCGACTCGTAGGCGTCGCCGACATCGAACTCCTCGAACGTTGCGCGGCCGAACGAGTCCTCGGCGCTGGTCTGCAGGTTCGGCGGCAGGAAGACGCACAACGGCGGGCGCAACGATCCGTCGGGCAACGGGTTCCGAAGCTCGACCAGCTTCGTAGACGAGACGTAGAGGTCGTCCTCCGCCGAGGCCGGCGCCGCGCCCTCTGCGAGCACGTAGACGTTCGCCGAAGGCGCCTGACGGCGCAGCCCCCTGGCGAGCGCGAGCATCAGCTCGGGTCCCAGGTCGGATACGCGCATGCAGTGTCCCGGCTCCCGTCCGCGCAGCGCCTCCGCGAGAGAAGGCAGCAGCAGGTCTTCCGCCGCGTGAGTGACCTCCGAGGCGGGGAGAGCCCGGAACGCACCGCTCACGCCGCGCCTCCCTTCGACGCCGATATCGTGTAGCGGGGCGTGATGGTCTGGGCCACGTAGGCGTCGGACAGGTCCCGGAAGAACCCGACCTCCCGTAACCGATCCTTGAAATGCGCGACGTTCCCGCGGAGCGCCGCGAGGTCGTCGATGCCGGGCGCGCCGAAGCCGTCGCCCGGCGGCAGGCGATCCACGAAGATCCCGTAACGCTCGCGCAGAAAGGTCAAGAGCTCGTCGACGCGGAGGGGCCGCGTCGAGAATCCCGACTCCGAGGACTGGAGCACGGCGATCTGCAGCAACACCTCCAGCAGACGGCTGCCGAGAACGAAACGCCGGGCGCTGCCCTTCGACTGGTGCATCATACCGGCGTCCCGCCGCTTGAACAGCGAGTCCAGGAACTCGGTGATGTACCGCCGGTGATACGAACCGCGTAACGCCATCAGCATCTCGATGAACAGGTCGAAATCGCTCAACCCCATCCCGGTCACGCGGGTGAGCTCGGGATCGATCTCGTCGCGGGAATGACCGCCGGTGTCCTCGATCAGACCGGCCAGCCGCGCCTTGAAGTACCCGTCACGCTCGGCCGCATGGGGCGGCTCCAGAAGCTGCAGGAGGTCGCCGACGCCGAAGTACCCCGTGGACGGCAGGGCCAGCCTGCCGACCTTGCGGCTCAGGTACTCTGCAAACTCGTCGAGCTTGCGCACGAGGTACTGCGACCGCACGTACAGCGGAACCCGGCGATAGTGCGTGTCGGCGCTGCGACGCGCGAGATCGGCCATCCGGCTGTCGAACGCATGGCCCAGATCGACCAGCACGAAGACCCGATAGGGGCAGCCACCGTGGGCATGCATCGCACCCGGCTCGACGGGGCAGCTCCCCGGCGCGCACGTCGGATCCGCGCTCCGCCGGCGCACCAGCATGGGCAGCAGCTTGATGATCCGCAGGTAGTAGAGGCCCAGGTGGAAGGCGAACAGCGTCGTCAGGTAATCGACCAGAACGGACCGCGGCACATGGCGCTCGTAGGCCAGCAGCCGCAGCACGTCGTCGGCCAGCAGGTCGACCTGACCGACGCACAGCGGCGGAAAGCGCTCCGGTTCCTGCGAATCCTTCATGTCCACCGTCACCTGCCGGTCGAAATGCAGGAGCGCCTGGGTCTCCACGTCGACGCGAGCGGACGTGTCGTACTTATCGGTGTGCAGGTCCACCCCCGCGAAGAAGAAGCGCCGCAGGGCGTCTCGAGCGGCCTGCCCGCGCCCGCCGCGGGCGGCGTAGAGCATCCAGTAGAGCTGCTCGGCCGCCCCGTAGTCGCGCGCGTGGCGCGCGTTCCGGAACTTGTACGTGTTGCCGTGCAGGGGCCGCGGCGCGGCCAGCGCCTGGTTCGGCCGCCCCCGGTTCACCAGATCCATCAGGTCGGTCTCGATCCAGCGCTCGACGATGTCCAGGTGCTCGCCGAACCCCGCGAACAGCCGCGGGTCCTTCGTGTACTCCCGTGCGAAATCCCCGACCGTCAGGTCATGCTTGCGGGGCGGCCGGCGCGTGCCGTAGCCATCGAACCGCAGCCGGGGAAACAGCATGGTCAACACCCGGTCCATGCTGACCGGCTTGAAGTCGACGTAGGAGAGCTTCTTGACGCGGAACTCGCGGTCGCGGCCCTTGATCGCCATCAGTCCGTCTCTCCCGTCAGGGACTCGATGGAGAGGACGCCCTCCTCGCCGCGTTCGATGCGGAAGTAGTCGTGACCGGTGCGCGTGAGGAGCACCTCCTGGTACGGCGCCGACGACAGCACGTTCTTGAAGACGGCTAGCGACAGGTAGTGCCCCTGTCGCTCTTCGAGACTCGGACGGTAGCCGTCCCCCAGCCTCGTCAACATCTCGTAGGTATCCAGATCCACGATCAGCTCCGCCCGTTCGCCGCCCGGCGGCTCGTGCACGAGCCGTAGCGCCTGGGGCACGTGTTCGATGAAGTGGTGCTCGAAGTCTCCCGGGCGCACCAGACGGAAGTGCGCGCCGGGAAACAGGCGATAGCTCTGGACCGTACCCCGCTCGACGACGCGCACGCGCAACGCGAGCGAGTCCCCGAGCCGCCGGGGGTCCCCCAGCCCTTCACCCCGGTTGATCCCCATGATCAGCTTGTCGCGGTAGTCGCCGCCCGGGTCGCCCGCTTCCGCGACCAGCTTCGAGAACTCGTCGTAACTCCGGTACGGCAGCATCTCCTTCCACCGCTCGTCGCGCCGCTCGAAGAACTCGCGCCGCCGGAGCATGGCCACGTAGCGCCGGTGGGCGGCCACGCGTCTTGTGACAGACGCCCCGGCATCGGCGGACAACTCCTGGGGCAACTCACGGTGGATCCGTTCGAGGAGCTGCGTGTCGTACCCACCGCGCTGCTCGAACGCGAAGCGGGCCGTCTCTCCGGCGGCCGGCGGCAGGTAGCCCAAGGCGCGGTCGAGCTCGGGATTCGTCGCCTCGCCCACGTCGATCTGCCGCAACAGGGCCAGCAGGCGGTCCCCCGCACCGTCCCCCTGCCACGCGTTGAAGTAGAAGCCGTCGAGGATCTGCTCACGGGCGCCGGAGCCGGACCCGGCGTACAGGGCGTGAATCTGGTCGCAGTCCCGTGCGCCGGTCAGCGTGAAGGCGAGGGCGGAGCGCAGATCCCGCATGGTGACGTGGAGCCGGCCGCGGAAGTGGGTGATCGCATAGAGCGCACGCAGCCGTTCCACGACCCGCCGTCCGGCCACGCGATCCATCAGCGTGCGCGCGTTGTGGTGCGCGTAGCAGCGATCGCGAATGTCGCAACCGGCGCACGGCGCCCAGAACGGCTCCGCGATGAGTCGGCGGACGAGGCGGTCGAAGATGGCGTCCGACGGACCGTCGCCCGGCCGGTCGGCGGTGACCGACCGCAAGTTCAGGTTCACCGCCGCAACGCCGTCCGTCGGCGCCGCGCCGGCCAGCCCCGCCACCACGAGCGCCCGCAGCCGCGGGAAGCGGTCTTCGTTTTCGGTGAGGAAGTCGACGAGCCGCCCCTCGTTGATGGCGATGATGCGCGTCTCGTCCTCCGGCCAGCCGCCGCTGTCGTCCCCCGCGAAGGGCCGGAAGAAGTCCCGCAACACGTCTTCGTTGGGCTTCTCTCCATCGTCCTGGCTGCCGTCGTGGTTGGTGACGAAGCGGCGCCCGCCCAACGCGAACTCGGCGCCGTTCGGGCGCGTCACCAGCGTGGGCGCCACCTCCGTGGCCCGTTCGATCTGCTGGATGAACGCCGTCTTTCCGTCTCCCGCGTTGCCGGTGACGGCGACAAGTCGGAACTCGCCCGCGAGCAGCGCGGGCCGGAGGCCGTCGTCCAGGAGCGTCCTGACGTACGTTTCGCGGCCGATCTCGTCGAGGCCCCGGGTGCCCGCGTTGCTCCGCGGGCTCTGGCTGTACATCGTCAGCAGGTGGCTGACGAACGGATTGAAGTTCGGCTTGTGCGGCTGGAGCAGCGCAACCACACCGGTCTCCGGCACGTCCTCGACGGACGGAGCCGGCGGCACGGCGATGACGCTGTCTATCTCGGCGAGCGCGTCTCGAAACGACGTCGCGGACGCGAACCGATCCACGCGACGGGGTGCAATCGCGCGCAAGAGAACCTGCGTGAACCCCGCCGTCAGGGCGCTGACGTGGTCGCTCGGATCGGTGGGGGCCTCGCCCGCGACCGGCGTCCCCGCCAGCCACGGGTACTTCCCGGTGACGCATTCGTAGAGCGTGACGCCGAGAGAGAACAGGTCCCAGTCGACCTTCTCCGCCGTGGTCATCTCCTCGGTGAATTCGAGGTCCGGCGGCATGTAGCGCCGGGTACCGCCGGGGCGGGCCTCGTCGTCCTCCCGGCGCACCGCGACGTTGAAATCGATGATGCGGACCCCGCGATCCGTCCAGAGCAGGTTCGACGGCTTGATGTCCCGATGGAAGACGCCGTGCCCGTGCAGGTGGTCGAGGCCGGCGAGGGTGTCGATGCCGAGCCGCCGCACATCTTCGGGGGAGAGCGCACCCGCGTCCAGCAACTCGTTCACGCCGGTGCCGGGGATGTACTCGAGCACCAGGTACGGCGTCTCGTCCGGCAGCCTGTCCGCCCACACGACGCCAACGACGTTCGGATGAGACGGGAGCTGCGCCAGCACGCTGTACTCGCGCTTGAGGCGCTCGAACGTCGACCGACGGTCCTTGACGATGATCTTGAGCACCCGGCTGGTGTCTGCGAACGCGTCGAACACGCGGTAGACCACCGCGAACCCGCCCTGGCCCAGCCGCTCTTCGACGCGGAAACGGTTTGCGATGTCATGGCCCCGCTCCAGAGCGGCGTAGTCCACCTCCGGTCGGTGGGCCGCCGGCGCGACGGTCTTCGGAGGGGGCGCCGGGCCGCCGGCGCGCGGGTCGGGGCCGACGATGCCGTTGAAGCGGGCCAGGGCCACGGCGGCCGACGAAGGACGGTCTTCCACGTCGAACGCGCACAGATGCTGGAGCCACTCGTCGACCTCGGGCGGCAGCTCGGGCTTCTGCTCGGACGGCCTCACCGGGAACAAGCCATCCTTCTCCATCATGTCGTCGACGGACGTCCACGCCGGCTCGCCGACCAGCAGCTCGTAGAACACGAGCCCTGCCGCGTACAGATCCGACGCGACGCTCGCCTGCGCGACGTCCCGGTAGCACTCGGGCGCCTGGTACATCGGGTCGAGCTCGTCGACGACGTCGCCCCCGATCGTGGTGGTTCGGTCCCGGCCGGCGCGCGCGTGGTCGAATCCGCAGAGGAGCGCCCGCCCCGAGGCCGCGACGAGCACCGCGTCGGGCGTCAGGTTGCGGTGCACCACCTGCGGGTCGCTCCGATGGGCGTGGTCGAGGGCGGCGAGGACGTCGCGAACCACGGCAATCTTCTGGTCGAAAGTCAGGGCCAATGTGCTCTTCTTGACGTGCTGGCGCAACGCGTGCCCGGCCACATCCGCGGTGACGAGCACGAAGCGATCCTCGGCCTCGGTAGGAAAGAACTCCCGAACGGCGAGGAGGTTCGGGTGTCCGGGCAACGCCGACACGGCCCGGTAGGCGTTCTCGATGCGGCGCCGTTCCCGCTGGCGCTCTTCTTCCGGGAGGTACGGATCGACGGGGTACACGCGAAGCCGGGCAGTGCCGCCGCGCTTCGCGCCGAGCAGCGTGTGCTTCGCGCGGTACTCCGTATACCGGTCGGTCCCGCCCAGCCTCTCCTCCACTTGCCACGTGCCGAAGCACGGCGGCCCCTTCCTCGGTTTGGCCCGACCCACGATCGCCTGTTGCACGGGACGGAACTGCGTGCGGATGTCGGTGGATCGCCCCGGCGGAATCCGGCTCGTGGCCTGGAAGAAGGCGACGCACTTCTGGAGGTAGGCGACGGCCGGCCCGTCCTGGCCGCCGGGGTCCTGTACGAAGGCGTCGGGTGCGGTCATCAGCACCGCCGCATCGACGTACAGCCGCGCGAGCGCGCGGTTCGTCGGGTACTGGTCGCAGATCAGCGTCTTCAGCGCCTTGGCGTGCCGACGCAGAATCGCGAGCGGCGATTGGTACGGCGCGCGCCCCTCCGGATACCACTTGCCGCCGTAGACGTCGACGTGACCGCGCGTGCCCTTGACGTCGACCACGTGGACGCAATGCGGCCCCAGCAGGGCGATGTCGATCTCGTAGATCTCGTGGCCCTGCTTCAGCTCGAAGTTGTGAATGACGGTGAACGTGTTCGGCAGGTGGTCGCGCAGGTAGGCGATCGCTTCCCGCTCGGAGTCGTTGACCGGCTGACCGATGGCGATGACCTTGGCCATCAGGCGCCCGCCCGTACCTCTATCCAGCACTCGACCAGTGCGCGTGCTTCGCGCTCGCGATCGATAGCGTCGTGCCGTGCCGTGCGGACCGCAAACGCGCGGAGACCAAGCTCCTCCATCTTCGCGTCGTCGAGCTTGGGCAGTTCGACGCCCGCTACCGCGGATTCGTCGAGATGGGGGATGGAGGACCCGAACGCCCGAACCTTGAGTTGCCGGCGGCCGTACTCCGACGACAGACAGGCGAACAGGTATCCGGCTTCAGCAGGGCCCGAACCGAAAACCCGGATCGCGTCTTCCGTGACAGCGCCGCCGAGGACATCCCCGAACGGGAGGATTGCATGCCCGATGAGCCCGTTGAGTTGACCTGAGCGTGGCACCAGCACGGTCGTTTCACTGACGGTCAGGTCCTCGATCCGGGGCGTCCGCTTCGCCAGCAGATAGCTGGCGTCGGGATCGGCTCGCATGAGGGCGGACGTACCGAAGAATGGCAGACCGAACTGCGCGTCCTCGACAGGGATGCGCTTGAACATCGGCGGCCAGAAGACCCGCTCGGCCAGCTCGCCCACCGTCGTGCGCCGCGCCGCCGGGAGCGCCCGCAACGGTTCCAACACCGCGCGGTGATAGTCGCTGTGAAACAGGCCGTCCATCCGACCGCCGAGGGCGCTGGCCAGCACGGGCGATGTATCCGGCGACTCAACGCCGGACCACCGGTCGATCGGCGGGAGACCGGCCGCTCGCTCGATCTCCCGGATGACCGCCCGCAACTCTCCCGACGCCGCCGTTCGCATCTCCGCCGCCTCCGTCACGAGCCGGTGCGCCTCGTCCTGAACCTCGTCGGGGGCGAGCGGAACCGGGACCCGCGCGATGTGCCGCGGTTCTAAATGACGGATGATGGCCCCGTAGCCGCCACCCATGAGTAGCGGCAACCCGAATGGTCCGCTCAGGAAGGCATAAAGATACCCGGGGCTGACAAGTGACGGATCCGGCACGATCTTGAGGATGTCCTGAGACGACCACGTTCCGGCCATGTCCGGACGTGCGTAGGAGATTCGACCGATCGTTCCCGAGCACGATACGAGGGTCATGTCTACGTCAAGGCGCAGGTACGCGAGCCGAGTCGAGGCGGCGTCCGACCTCTTCAGAAGATCGGTGTGCGTAAGGTCCGCGTGGAGCATGGTGCTGCCCGTCAAGAAAGGCACGCCGTGATCCGCATCGCGAACGTAGTTCCGTACGAACTGAGGCCCGTTGTAGATGCCACCGTCGTGCCCTCGCGTCAGTTCGCACAGGTCTACGCAGCGCGCCGGCAGGCGCTCCAGCAACAACTTCAGCTCCACTGCGCCCGACGTGTACGGGCCGCAGTCGAGGCGCCGGCCTTCCCGCTCGATCCAGGCGCTCGGGACCAGCTTCACCTGCTTCTCCTTCATGGTCCCCGGCGCCCTCCCTCCACGAAGGCCCGATACCGCCCGGCCACGACGGGTAGCTCGTCGTCGACGTGGCGCCGCTGGCGGCGGACGATGCGGGACTCGACCCGCCCGCGGATACGAACCCGCTCGACGACCTCGTCCTCAAAGATCAGCTCCTCACCATCCGGCGCGCGCTCGAACAGCAACTTGCCGCGGGAGTTGACACCAGCGCGTCGCACGGCGGCCATGAAGACCCAGTAGTCGGGATGCGCGGCACGCACCAGTTCGTCGTCGCTCCGGCGCCGCAGCACGAGCAGACTCGGCAACGCTGGCGTCAAGCGATAGTCCTTGAGGGTCACCTTGAACGGGTCCACCGGCAGGTCGATGCTGGCCAGCACTTCGCAGTGCCGCAGAATCCACCAGCGGACGTACTCGTCTCCCGGATTGCCCAGCAGTCCGTCCGGGAGCAAGATTGCGATGCGTCCGTCGCCGGGCTTCGCCCAGCGCCACGCGCGTTCGAGGAACACGACCTCCGGCGGCACGCCCGCGGGGTTGACGGTGCCCGAGTTCACGAAGTGGCCTTCGTCGGTTCGCGTCCACACCTTGCCCAGGTCGTAGCGCCTCAGTATGGACTCGTCGTCGATGAGCTCCTTCGCGCTGAACCAGGGGTTCGTGATCACGATGTCGATGCTGCCGTCGGGGACCGCGTCGCGCGCCCGCGCCTGGTCATCCAGCTCCCCGTCCGGAAAGGTACGGGCGTCGATGCGGAAGACGTTGCCCGGGTGGCCCGCCGTGAGCAGCAGGTTGAGGCGGGCGGCCACGACGAGCGCCGGGTCCATGTCGCAGCCGAACACGCGATCGCCGGCCCAACGCGCTGTGCGCGCCTGGGCGTCCGCGAGCTGGCCCGGGGTCGCGGCATGCGGTGTCGTTTCGGCGCGCGCGAGGTGCTTCTCGAAGACGCGGGCGGCAGCCATCGCCAGGAACGCACCGGTCCCGCACGATCCGTCCATCACGCGGTCGGTGGAGTCGGGGTCAAGCATGGCCACGGCCATTTCGGCGACGTTCAACGGCGTGGGGTATCGGCCTTCCTTGCCGTCCATGGTCGAGCGGACGCCGGAGCGGAACGCGGCGGTGCGGGCTCTGGGCAAACTGTCCGCCAGCGAGTACCGGGCCAGCTCGGTCACGAGGCGGGCTACCTGCGGGGCCTCGAGGTGCCCGAGGTCCCATCCGTGCCGCAGCACGTCCGACTGCCATCGATTGGCATCGTCGAAGCACTCGGCGACACGTCGCTGGATATCGGCCTGACCATCGGCCTCAAAGGGCTCGCTACCGCGGATCCAGAAACGGCGGTCGCCGTCCGGCCGCGTCTCGTCGTAGAGCTTCGACAACAGCAGCGCGCCGAGCGGCTTGAAGGCGTCTTGGCCGAGATGGAGATTTCGCGTCAGGTATTGGTGACACCGGCCGAGCGCCGCTTCGAGATCGTCCGGATCGGCTGCGACCTGGGTGACCCCGCCCTCGAGCAGGACCGCGTCGGTCGGCTCGCCGGGCGCCGGCCACGCACCAATGTCGATGGGGCGTGTCTGGAACGTCGTATCCTCCACCCGGACGAAGAACACCTCGTGCCCGTTGGTCCACATGCCCAGGCGGCAATTCGGGAACCACTCGAGCCGCGCGTGGAGCTTCCGTAGATCGGACGCCGCCTCCTGCGGGCTGCGCAGCTTCTCGCGGGCCTTCTGCCGCTGGCAGACGATCACGCGTTCCACGTGCTTGTCCTCATCCACGGCTTCCCGGCCGTGGCGCAGGATGGCGATGTCCACGGTCCTGCCGCGCTTGCCCGGCGTGGTGAGGCGATAGCCGGCCCGGATGTCCGCACGGTCGAACCCGTAGCTGCCGACGAGTTGACGGAGCACCTTCTGGACGAGCGTGTTCTTCGGAGACGACCGAATCGCGCTTCCGGTGAGGATGTCGATCAACGTGTCGGCACCGCCGCCCGGTTCCGCGCCGCCGTTCTCGTCGACCGGCTCGCCGGTCTCGCCGTTCATGACCGCGGCTCCGGGTGTTCTCGACGGAAGGCGTGGTAGCGCTCTGCGATGGCCGGCAGGTCGTCGTCGACGATCTTCTTCTTGCGCCGCAACGTGCGCGTCACCGTGCGCCCGTTGCGCGTCACCGTGTCGACTTCTTCCTGCATTTCGGTGATTTCCTCGCCTTCGGGAGAGCGCTTGTGGAGGGTGTTGCCGCGGCGGTCGAAGCCGACCTTCTCGGCCACGGCCATGAAGATCGGGTAGTCGGCCGGTCCGCCGATCGCCTCGCGTTCGACGACCTCGTGCGGCTTCTTCTTCAGGAAGAGCAGACTCGTCAGGATGTTGACGTTCGCCTCCACGATGAACGTCTCCACCGGCAGATCGACGCTGGCGAGCACCCAGGCATGCCGCAGAATCCACCAGCGGATGTACTCTGCTGCGGGGTTGCCGAGGATGCCGTCGGGCAGGACGATGCCCATGCGACCGCCGGGGCGGAGCCAATCGAGACAGCGCTCGATGAACAGGATCTCGGGGGCCACGGCGCCCTGCCGCCGTCCGGTGTTCCGGAAGTGCCCGTCTTCCGTCCGTTCCCAGACGTGCGCCAGCTCGAAGGGATCGAGGATGCCCTCGTCGGTGACCGGGATGGCCGATCCGAACGGCGGATTGGTCATCACCACGTCGGCCGACTCCAGCTTGACCGCCTGGCGTGCCCCCCGCACGCCGCCGAGGTGGCCCTTCGGGAACTCCAGGGAGTTCAGATGGTAGAGGTGCCCCTTGCCGTCGCCCGCCATCACCATGTTCATCTGGCTGGCCCGGATCAGGAACGGGTCGAAGTCGCAGCCGAAGACCTGCTTCTTGGCGTAGTTCCGCAGGCGCTGCTGGAGTGACTCGAACTCCTCCGTCGTCTCCGTCTCCGGACGGTGCCGCTCTTCGCGACGAAACCGCTCCAGTTGGTGGGCGAGCGTGGCGACGAGAAACCCGCCCGTGCCGCAGGCGGGATCGAGCACGCGCTCGTCCTCCCGCGGATCGAGGATGTCGACGACGAGACGGATGGCGCCGCGGGGGGTGAAGTACTGGCCGCGGTCGCCGCGCAGGTTGGTGCCGACGATCTCCTGGTAGGCGGCGCCCTTGGCGTCGACGTCGATGCGGCTGAACTCGTACTTCGACAGCTCCGAGATCATGAAGGCGAGCGCGCGATCCGACAGGTCGATCTTCTCGCCGCCGTCGAAGATCGTGCGGTACTCCTCCTTCACCTCGTCGAAGAGCGGCGCGATTCGCTGCCGGATGGCCTTGCGGCCGTCGTTGGTGAACTGCTCCTCGGGGCCGGCCCAGAAGCGGCGCCGGCTCCGTTGCCCCGTCCGCTCATCGTACATCTTGCAGAAGATGAGGTAGAGGAACTGCCAGAACGCGGCGTCCTTCGGCATGCCCTCGTTGCCGTGGATGAAGTTGTGGCAGCGGCGGAACGCCGTCCGCAACATCTCCGGGTCGGCGCGGCGAGCCCGCGCCCGCGACAGCACGCCGCGGTCGTCGATGGACTCGTCGGCGGGCGGCCAGTCTCCGATGGGCTCGGCGTCGACCTGGAACCGGGTCGCCTTCTTCCTCAGGAAGAAGAACTCCAGACCGTTGGTCCACAGGCCGTACTTGCAGGCGCCGAGCTCCTCGAAGAACGGCTTGATCTCGCCGATATCCTTCGCCGCTTGCTCGTAGTCCCGCATCTTGACCGCGCCGCGCCGGTTCTGCTTCGGCTCGGGGCGGCAGACTACCACCCGCTGAAGTTGCTCGGGCTCGTGCGGCTGGTCGGCGGCGAAGACGGCGAGATCCACCCGCCGCCGCCGGTTGCCGACGACGACCGGGAAGTCGCCCTCCATGTCGTCCACGGAGATGCCGTACTCGTGGAACAGCGCGCGGGCGATCCGCTGCCGCACCTGCTCCTTGGGCGTCTCCTTGAGCGCCTTCTTGCCGGAGATGAAGTCGAGGACGAACCCGTCGCGCACCACCTCGGCGTCGGTCTCGCCCCCGCCGGATCCGCCCGTGGGCGCCGGACCCGCGCCAGCGCCACCGGCTGCCGACCGGTCTCCGATCGCGGGGCTGACGTCACCGGCTTCCGCTCCGGTCACCGCCCCGACCGCCTCCGCCGCCCGCGAGGTCGCACGCTCTTCGCCTCGCCGCCGACGTGCCCTCACGCCGGTTCGAGGCGATCCGCTCACTTCGATCCCTCCCCGGCGTCGGCGCTCTGCTGCCGGTCGATCCACCCGTCAATGTCCCGACGACGGAACCGCCACTGCCCCCGGACCTTGAACGCCGGCATCTCTCCCTGGCGGGCCATCGTGTAGACCGTCTTCTCCGCGACCTTGAGCAGTCCCGCGACCTCCCTGAGCGTCAGAATGTCGTCCGCAGGCAAGGCGCCGCGTTCCGGCAGAGTCAAGTCAACTCCAATGATTGCCACTGGTTGCCAGCAAACGGTACACTTTCCGCGGGGGCTGATTCAAGAGAGAACTTGACCGAAGACCCGCGGGCGTGTTAAGTGTTGCACAACACTCAACCTGGATGGAGCGGAACCGTGGCCAGCACCTTCGGCGAGACGATTCGGGAGATGCGGCAGGCGCAACAGATGGGTCTGCGGACCGCCGCCGACCGCCTCGGGATCTCCCCCGCCTACCTCAGCCGCATCGAGCGAGGCAAGGAGCGCCCGCCGAAGCCCGACCTCGTGAAGCGGCTGACGACCCTCCTCGGCGGCAACCCGGACCAGCTCTTCCGCCTCGCCGAGAGCACCGACCCCGATCTCGCCGAGTACGTGCACAGCATCCCGAACGTGCCGGAGTTTCTGCGCACGGCCAAAGCGATGAAGCTGACCTCGGAGGATTTCGCTGCGATGATCGAGGAGATGAAGCAGCGAAGGCCGGGAGTATCGCCCGCCACTGGCGCGTAGTGGTTTCTGCCGTTCCGCGTGGGCTGCACCACCGGTTGGGTCCGTGGCCACGGCACCAAGACTATCGACTCTCAGTTAGCCACAGACACCACGTCGAATCCCGACATCGTGTCGCCCAAGGATTCCCTGTCGGGGCAGCTTCACTGCAGGTCGCGCGCTTCTTCGTCCAACAGAACGACGGCCGTCCCCTCAAACTCATTGAAGGTCTGTTTCTCCGCTCCGAACCGAAGGCGTGGCTTACCTGTTACTTCGATTCTTGTACCGTGCGTCTGACCGTATCGCACTAGATCGAAGTCACTGCGCTTCAAGAACACCTTGCATCTTCGGCCCTGGGGTGTCCAGATCTCAACAATGTCACGACTTGGATCGAGTCTGAAGACGTCGCCTTCTATCGTCTGTGTGGCGCCCAAATATGGACTCTTCTCAAGCGTTCGGACATAGTCTCTCGAATTCTCGTCAAAGGTGACGACTTGCGGGACCGAAGGATCCGGGAACGAAATCTCAATGCGTTCACAGCCGCCAACGTTGCCGATCCTATTGACGATATTCACCGTCTCGGCATGAATAGCCCCGATGACCAGCCGCCGTGTTTCGTCGGACTCAGATCTGGCCTTGTCCAAGACAGTGCCAAGCGCGTAGGACGTTAGTCCAGACATCACGTAGTCCACGGCCCGCTTGATTGCGGCATGGGCCGTGGGATCCGCGAACAAGGGCACCAGGCCGAACCAGTCTGACCCCCGGCGCCGTGCGCCTATTTGAAGTGCCAGCATCTCCCTTTCGCCCCGGGCCGGGAAAGAGCCGTGCTTCCAGCGATGCTCCCGGGCCAAATGGGCCTTGTTTACCATTCGTTGGATCGATACCAACGCGGTGCCGAGCTCATAGATCGGGATGCCGTGGAGGGCGAGCGATTCTCCGACGAACCTCACCTCCAGAATCATCTCACCGGGTTCAGACATGAGTTTCGACTTGTCCCTCATGTCAGCCTCTCAGGGCGCCACCGGCACGAACTTCTGCACCCGCTGGCCGTAGGTGTCGGCCGCGTAGACCGCCCCCTGCGTGTCCACCGCCATGCCGTGCACCCAGTCGAACTGGCCGGGGCCGCGGCCCGGCTCGCCCCAGGTGGCGAGGATGCGGCCGTCGTCGAGGGCGATCTTGTGGACGCGCTCGCCGGCGTGGTCGGCGATGTAGGCGAAGCCGTCGTCGCCGCGGCGCGAGATGGCGATGTCCCAGGGGTTCCAGCCCTCGTTGGCGAACTCGCGCACGTAGTTGAGCCGGTTGTCGAAGACCTGGATGCGCCGGTTCTCGCGGTCGACGAGGTAGAGGTTGTCGTCGGCGTCGACGGCGCCCTGGTGCGGCAGGTCCCACTCGCCGGGTCCGGCGCCCTTGTCGTCGGGCCCGCCGGCGCCCCGGCCGACCTGCTTGATGAACGTGCCGTCCGGCCCGTAGAGGACCACCCGGTTGTTGCCGTAGCCGTCGGTGACGACGATGTTGCCCTCGCGGGTGAACAGGATGCCGGACGGGCTGTTGAGGTGGCTGGCGTCGTTGCCGGGCTCGCCCGTCACGCCGATCTGCATGAGGGCGCGCTCGAGGGTCGGGTCGAACTTGATGATGCGGTGGTTCATGCGCTCGACCACCCACACGTTGCCGTCCCAGTCGACCTCGCCCGAGTGCAGCCAGCCCCCGGCCACGCGCTCGCCGTGCATGTCGCGCTCGGCGCCCGCGCGCACGAGCTGCCCGTCGCGGTCGAAGACCATCACCGTCTGCTCGCCGCGGTTGAAGACGTAGATGTGGTCGTCTCCGTCGATGGCGATGCCCGAGATGCCCTGCCCGTAGATGGGGGGCGCCGTGGGCCGGGCCCCGCCCGGTCC
>JAJEFC010000022.1 GCA_022820675.1 Vicinamibacteria bacterium
GAACGCGATCCGGGAGCCGTCGGGCGCCACCGCGACGTCGCGGTCGACGGCGGGGCCGCGGGTGAGCGCGGCCCGCGGGAGCTCGATCGCGCCGGCGCCGCCGCCGGACGGCGGGGAGGGCCCGCCAGCGCAGGTGGAGACCGTCAACAGCAACGCGGCGAGCCGGAGCAGGCGTTCCATGGACCGCTGGCCGGACGTCGGACTACAACCCCGGCGGCTGGCAAGGGAGCTGCGCATCGGCAACGCCCGGACCGGCGAGCTCCTTCCATACCGGAGCACGCTTCGGAACGGCACATGGGCATGGGCGGGCACGGCCCGGTGGGCGAAGGCGTGACGCCCGACGCCGCGGCCGACACCATCGCCGACGAGATCGGCCCGACTCGGGGCCTCACCAGGTGCGTGCGCCACCTGCTTCCCGACTGACGGTCGCCCGCGCCTCCGCGGCTGGAGGATCCGTACCAGAGGTGAAGGTGCGCGGCAGTGCTTCCCGACTGCCGGCCACCAGCGCCTCCGCGGCGGGCTCTCCCTCGCCGGAGGCCGCCGGCCGTCAGCGACCCGCACGGCCCGCTACGCCAACAGCTCCAGCAGGGCGTCCGACACCGTATCCGGCCGCTGCACCGGCAGGTCGTGGCCGGCCCCCTCGACGATGCGCCGCGCGACGAGGTTCGTGAACCGCGCCTGGTCGCCTGACGGGTCCGTCGACGGCCGCCCGAAGCCGCTCGCGTCGCCGCGCAGGACGATCGCCGGCACGGTTATCGGCGGCCGCTCGGCGAGCTGCCGCTCGACCTCGAGGAAACGCTCCTCGCCGGGCGCGTTGAGGTGCCGGTGCCGGTACGAGTGGATGACGATGTCGACGAAGTCGGGGTTGTCGAACGAGGGCGCCGAGCGCTCGTACGCCTCGTCCGTGTACTCCCACCCCGGCGACCACGTCTCCCACAGGTAGCGCACGATGTCGTGCCGGTTCGCCGTGAGCCCCCGCACGCCCCGCTCGGTGTTGAAGTACCACTGGTACCAGAGCCGCGCCTCGCCCGCGGCCGAGCCCGGCCCGCCGGGGTTGACAGTGTCCTGCACCGAGTAGCCGTTCACCGCCACCTGCGCGCGCACGCGCTCGGGGTGCAGGATGGACGTGATGCAGGCGGCCCGGTTGCCCCAGTCGAAGCCGGCCAGGGCCACCCGCTCGAGCCCGAGGGCGTCGGCGAAGTCCACCACGTCCTGGGCGATCGCGGCCTGCTCGGCCATCCGCGGCGCCTCGGGATCGAGGAACCGCGTCGTGCCATAGCCGCGCAGGTACGGCACCAGCACCCGGTACCCCGCCTCGGCGAGGGGCGGCGCCACCCCGTCCCACGAGCGGATGTCGTAGGGGAAGCCGTGCAGCAGAACGATGGGGAACCCCCCGCCGGGTCCGTGCTCCTCGTAGCCGATCTCGAGCACGTCGGTGCGCACCGACCGCGCTGCCGCGCCCTCGGCCGGTTGAGCTTCGGCGCCCGCCTCGCCAACGGCGCTGCCGCCGGTCGGGGCAGCGCTGCCGTGGGCCGCGGCAGTCACGCCGGCGGCAACTGCACCGGCCGCGCCTGCCTGCTTCAAGAAATCTCGTCGGGTCTGGCTCATCGTGTTCCCTCCACCGCGCGGGCGAGGCGGCAATGGCACCCCCTTCACCCCGGCCGCGGCAGCTCCGTCGTGTAGAACGGATCGAGGCGGTCGATGGCCTCCACCGGCTGGCGGTCGACATCCCACCGGAACTGCCGCAGCGCGATGCGGTCGGGCAGGAAGTCGCACAGGGTAAAGCCGTGGTCCTCGATGGGGGCCACCGACTCCTCGACGTCGAGGTGGTCCGGGGGCGAGGCCCCGATGCCGCGCACCACCGACGGAAAGCCCCGCACCGAGGTGCCGACGGGCCCGCTCAGCACCGCCGTGATCGGCCGCGCCGCGAGGTCGACCCCACCCGCGCGGTGGATGCGGCCCGTGCCGATGGCGTGCAGATCGCCGCTGATGACGAGCGGGATGCGGTCGGGCTGGGCGCCGATGGCCCGGGCGAGCCGATCGTGCTGGCGCAGCCAGCCCTCCTGCCAGTACGGCTTCTCGATCGCGGTGGTCAGCGCCCCCTGCTCGCGGTCGAGGATGTCCGGATACCACTCGCCCCACTTGCCGGCGCTCCACCCGAACGGGTTCGACGGCGCGTGCACGAGGTGGCGGACCTCGCTCGACGCGGTGCGGTCGAGCAGCCACCGCTCGACCTGGGCGTCGACGAACACCGCGTTCCGCCCCGCGAGGCTCAGGGTGCGGCGCACGTCGTACAGCAGCACCTCGGCGAGGTCGCCGTAGCGCACCGTGCCGAAGCTCTCCGACAGGTCGCCGCGGTCGCCGGCCGACGACCACGGCAGCCCCGCCGGGCGCCCCGGGTCGGGCAGGAACTCGGGATAGTAGAGATGCTGCGTGGCCCGCGCGAGCTGGAGCTGGAACCAGGGGATCGGGAAGCTCGCGATGTCGTCGGTGACCGCGTCGTTCTCCCAGTGGTCGTGGTCGTCCTGCAGGAAGAACACCGGCGTCGAGCGGAAGTCGGCGCCGTAGACGGGGACGATCTGCGGCCCCGCCGCCGCCTTCATCGCCGTCTCGTTGCTCGCCCCGAGCACGGTGGCGGAGAAGTCGAAGTTCGACGTCCGCCCGCTCGGGCTGAGCTGCCCCGCGTTCTCGCCCTGCCAGGTGTGCAGGTCCCAGTAGATGTGGTCGCCGTTGGCGACCGCCGCGTCCGGCTCGAACGACAGGGCGCGCCGCAGGAGCCGGTTGCGGATGGCCGTCGGCAGGAACCCGCTCCGCCGCCCGATGCCCTCGTAGGTCCCGCCCGGCCCGCCGGCGCAGGTGAAGAACAGCATGCGGAACCGCTCGGGGCTCGCGTCCGGGGCCGGGAACGTCGACAGCGGCCACGGCTCGCACAGCGCCGCCCCGTCCGCCCCGTGCAGCGACAGCGTGTGACGCCCCCCCGGCTCGAGGCCGGTGGCGTGGAAGAGCCAGTACTCGCCCGCCGTGTCCGTCATGCGTCCCGGGACGTCGGTCGCCCCGACGCGCAGCACCGGCGTGTCCGGCAACGGCCCGTCGAACGACGCCTTCAGCAGGATGCGCGTGTCGCTGACCCCCGGCAACAGGTGCCGCACCCGCCCCGGGTCCCACCCCTGCGGCGCCGGCGGCGCGCCCTGCTCGACCATCGCCCCCAGCGGCAGCCGCCCGAACACCGCCGCCCCCATGGCCCCCGCGCTGCCGGCCAGGAACTGCCGGCGATCGACCGATCTCCGCCTGCTCATGCTCTGTCGCCCTCCGGCGCCCACTCTGCCACAACACCGACATCAACGCCACCGGAGAATCCGCCGGGCGGAATCCGCCCCGCCCGAGTCACTGTCCGGCCCCGGCGCATGCACATCGGCCCGCGATTTCGAGCGATTGAACCGGCAAGCAGCGCCGGTCTCCAATACGGCCCTCGAGGCGCCTTGCAAGCCGCTCGGTCAGGGAGCACGGCGTGCGCCGGCCAGGGTCACTGTTCTTTTGCGCCCACCGTCGACATTCGGAAATACAGACCGTAGAGACGGTTGGGAAACCGGTATCCGCCCTGGACCTCCGGATCCGTTTCGATCGCGCCGAGCTTCTTCATGCGGCGCAGGAAGTTGTCCAGCACGCCTCTCTCCTGCTCGGTCAGGCGGTCCCGAAGCTGCGCCCGGCGGAAGCGCATCTGGTGGGGGTCGTCGATCATCTTCCGGCAGATGGAGCGGTAGCGTTGGCTCGTGATGGCCCGGAAGATGCCCGGTTCCAGCAGCTTGCTGCCGATGACGCCGGCCGCCACGACGATGCCGTCGGCGACGTCGCCGGGTCCGATCTTCGAACTCCGGGCCGTACGCCAGACGGCATCGCCCAGCTCGTGAGCCAGCACCGGGAGCCCACCCGTATACAGCGACAACATCCCGAGGCTCGCGTCGGATATCTCCGCGTTGCCCTCACCGAATGCGCCGCGGTAGAAATCCAGCACCTCGTCGTCCGACCATGGGGCGATGTCGATCGGGTCGAGCACGCGGGCCAGGGATGGTTGCCGCTTCACCAGCTCCTGCCGCCGCGCTTCGAGTCCCACTACCAGTATGCAGAGCCTCGTCTCCTCGTCGGACGTGGCGATCTCGTCGACGGTGCTCTTGAGCCAGTTCGCGAACTCGTCCGAACCCGCCAGGCCGTTGATGTCGTCGAGAATCAGGAACAGCGACCGCTTGTGCTCCGCCAGGTGCTCCAGCAACCGCCTCACGGACGACACGAAACCATGCTTGATCGCCGCCAGATCGCGTCCCTGAAGATCCAGCTCCAGCGTGACGCCGAAGAGTCCGACCTTCCGAACCCGATCGCCGAAGAAGTCGCGCAGCTTCTGATGCCACGGCCTGTCGGTGCTCTCGTTCAGCAGACGCTCGAAGGTCCGGCGGAGCATCTGTCCGAGATCCTGCACCCCGCCCAGGAAGACGTGACAGCCGACCGCATCGTCCTCCTGCTCGACCAGGTGACGGACGAACCGGGCCAGCGAGCTCTTGCCGATGCCCCGCTCGCCGCTGACGAAACCGATGCCCACACGGCCCCGCGTGCTGGCGCGAACCATGCCGCGCACCCGCTCTATCTCCGCGTGCCGTCCGACGAAGAACTCGATCGGCGCAGGCTGACCGGGCCTGAAAGGACTCGATTCGGGGTTCATGGGGCGCCCAATCGGCGGCGTGCGCCGGTCGTCCGCATCACTTCCTCAGGACAGTGACGGGAATTACCTTGCCACGTGCCAAGCGCCGGAACCCGCAGCAAACGGGCTGCATTTGGGACGCAGTTGGCAACTCCATATCGATCACCGTCCTTACGGGACCGGCCATTCGGTCGGATTCACATGGGTGGCGGCCGGCGGGGTCGCCCGAGCACCATCGGCGCCGCCACCGTGATCATCTCGCCGGGTGGAGCACCGCGTCCCCTACTCGCCGCCCCCGTAGGTCCGCAGCAACTCGGCTATCTCCGGGCGGGTGGCGCGGCGGCCGTTGGTGCCGGGGACCGGGAGCGGGGTCTCGGCCAGGGTCAGCGCGGTCTGGTCGCGCTGGTTCCTGGCCCGGACGTCGGCGCCGTGTTGCGCCAGCAGCTCCACGACCGAGGCGAACCCGGTCCGCACCGCGTCGTGGAGAGGCGTCTCGCCCCGGTCGTCGGCGGTGTTCACGTCGACGCCCAGCGCGAGCACGACGCGGGCGAGCTCCCTCGCCAGCGCCTCCCCGTCGACGTTCTCGGACACGGGCACGCCGACGCGGTTGCGGCGGTTCTCCTGCGAGATCTGCGGGCGCCCGATGGCCGCCTGGAGGGCGGAGACGCCGTTGGCGGGGACCATGAACGGATCGGCGCCGTGGTCGGCGAGGGCGCGGAGGCTGTCGAGCTCGCCGTACTTGGCGGCGAGCCAGAAGGCGTTCGCCCCGATGGCCTGGTGGCGAATGCTGTAGTCGGCGCTGAAGCGGCGGCCGGGGGTGCCGCGCACGACCGGCGCGTTCGGGTCGGCGCCGTGGGCGAGCAGGGCGCGGACCAGCGGGCCCTGGCCGCGCAGCACCGCCGCGTGCAGGGGGGTGTAGCCGGCCTCGGCCGCGTTGGGGTCGGCGCCCCGCTCGAGCAGGAGCTCGGCCAGCGCGCCGTGCCCGCTATGGGCGGCGACGACGAGGGCGCTGGTGCCGGCGGCGGCGGTGTCGTCGACGTCGGCCCCGGCTTCGAGCAACGCCCGGGCGGAGGCCACGTCCCCGTTGCGGGCCGCAAACAGCAACGCCGTCGAGCCGCCGTGGGCCATCCGGAAGTTGCCGATGGGGTTGGTGTTGCCGGCGGTGTTCTCGAGCTGGTGCCAGACCCGGCTTCGGGCGTGCAGGTCGGCCCCGGCCCGGGCGAGGACGCGCACCACCTCGGCGTGGCTCTGCGCCGCCGCCCACATGAGGGCCGTCTGCCCCCGCTCGCGCTCGGCCGCGTCGACATCCGCCCCGGCGGCAATCAGCAGCTCGACGCTGGCGACGTCGCCCGAACGGGCGGCGCTCATCAGGGGGGTCTCGCCCATCTTCAGCGTCACGTTCGGGTCGGCCCCCGCCTCGAGCAGGCGGCCGACGAAGCGGGCGTCGCCGTTCACCGAAGCCAGCCACAGCGGCGTGGCGTCGAGCGCGTTGGCGGCGTCGACGTCCGCCCCGGCGGCAATCAGCGCCTCGGCGGTCGCGAGATCGCCCCGGTGCGCGGCCCAGTGCAGGGCCGTCGCGCCGTCCCCCTGCCGGGCGTCGGCGTCCGCCCCGTCCGCGAGAAGGGCACGCACCGCGGCGGCGTCGCCCGCCCTCGCGGCCGCGATCAGGTCGCCGGCGGCCAGCGCCGGCGGCGACGTCGCGACCGTCAGGGCGGCGACCATCACCCACCCGAGGCGAACCCGCGCGGCGGGATCCAAGCGCCGAGACGGTCCGTTGCTTCCTGTCGACCAGCGTTCATCCATGCTCTGTCACCATGCTCCCGGCCGGCGGCGCCGCACGCGCCGAATGCCGCCCGTGGCGACCGTATCATGCCGCTTTTCGAGGGTCAATTCGACCCGCTACCCGCCCACGACCCGCGCCGGACGCGTTGTCGCGAACGCATCGGCACGTTTACAATCCCGGCACGGCACCCCGCCCGAACGAGACTCGATGCCGCCCGGGGGCGGTTGGAGGGAGAACCGATGCAACCTGTCCGCGCCGCCATCGTCAGCCTGTGCACGCTCTCCGTCCTCGCCGGGACCGCGGCGGCCCAGAACGTCGACTGGCCGCTGCACAACCTCGACCTGGCGGGCAGCCGGTACGCCGAGACCGACCAGATCACGCCTGAGAATGCGCACCTGCTCACCCCGCGGTGGCTCTTCCAGCACGGGGTCATCGACGGCGTCAGCAACCAGACGACCCCCGTCATCGTCGACGGCGTGATGTACGTCACCGACTCGCGGGGCAGCGTCTACGCGGTCAACGCCGCCGACGGCCATCTGCTGTGGATCTACGACGTGACGGAGCTGCTCGGCGGCGGCCGGCGCGAGGGCTACATCTTCCGCCACCGCGGCGTCACCTACGCCGACGGCGTCGTCTACAGCGCCGCCGGCTCGTTCATGTTCGCGCTCGACGCCGAGACCGGCGAGCCCATCGAGGGCTTCGGCGAGAACGGGCAGGCCAGCGTCATCCTCGACGTGCTCCGGCAGCGCTACCCCGACGTGGAGACGGCCATCTCGATGGGCTACTGGTTCACCAGCGCCCCGCAGATCCACGACGGCATCCTCTACGTCGGCTCGACCCGCAGCGAGAGCATGATCCCCGGCGGCCACGTGCTCGCGGTGGACGCGGAGACGGGCGAGGTGATCTGGCACTTCAACACCGTTCCCCAGGACGAGCGCGACCAGGGCTGGGACATCGCGGGCCCGACCTGGGTGGGCGGCGGGCGCAACGGCGGGGGCATCTGGGAGACGCCGTCCATCGACCCCGAGCTCGGGCTGCTCTACGCGGCGGTCGGCAACCCCTTCGGCGACAGCACCCTGCGGGCCGGCGCCAACCTGTTCACCGACTCGATCATCGCGCTCGACCTGAAGACCGGGCAGCTCGCGTGGTACTACCAGCAGGTGCACCACGACGTCTGGGACTACGACAACGGCCAGCAGCCGGTCCTCTTCGACATGGTCGTCGACGGCGAGCCGGTGAAGGCCCTCGCGCAGGCCAACAAGAACAGTTGGCTCTACATCCTGAACCGCGAGACCGGCGAGCCCGTCCACCCCATCATCGAGACCCCGGTGCCGACCGAGACCGACCGCGAGGGCGAGGTGCCCTACCCGACCCAGCCGATTCCCCACAAGGCCAACGGCGAGCGCATGGAGCCGGTGTCGCCGGTGTTCCCCACCGACATCCCGCCCGAGCACGCCGAGGGCAAGCGCTTCCTCGAGCAGTTCACCCCGATTCCCCGGGTGACCCGCGACGTCATCTTCGCCCCCGGCATGGGCGGCGGCGCGAGCTACGGGCCCATCGCCTGGAGCCCCGACACGGGCCTGCTCTACGTCAACGCCATCGACCGGCCGTTCAACGCCGGGCGCGGCCCCAAGGGGTACTTCTCGGCCTACGACCCGACGACCGGCGAGCTGGTGTGGCGGCAGATCTTCGAAGGCTACGGGCAGGCGGGGTCGGTCGTCACCCGGGGCGGCGTGGTCTTCGTGGGGACCGGCAGCAACATCGCCGGCTACTTCTTCGCGTTCGACGCCCGCACCGGCGAAGAGCTGTGGCGCTACAACACCGGCGCCGGCATCTTCGCCTCGCCCGCCGTCTACATGGTCGACGGCGAGGAGTTCGTCACCGTCGCCTCGGGCGGCGGCGACCGCGGTCGCAGGGGCGGCGACCTGATTCTCAGCTTCGCGTTGCCCAAGCGATAGCACGGGCGCACCGACTGGTACGACCGTGCTCATCCGGATCACATCGAAACGTCAGGTCACGCTTCCCAAGCCGGTGCTGGAGGCAATGGGGGTGCAACCCGGCGACAGGATCTGGCTGGAAGAAGGTCCCGAGGGCTTCGTGCTGCGCCCCCATCGCATCGATCTCACCAAGCTGGGCACCTTGCGCGACAAGATACGACGGGGACGCGGAACGTTCGACCTCCGGGCTTTCCGCGACGAGCCTCATGACCCGACGCTTCGGGATTGAGAGGGACCGACCGATCAGTCCTGCTCCTGCGCTGCGCGCGCCTCCTCCGCCCGGGCCCCGCTCAGGATGTTGATCATGGCGTGGTTGCCCTCGTGGCAGGCGTACTCCCAGAGCTCGCCCGCCGTCACCCCGCGAGACGCCTGGTCGGTGGTCATGGGGGCCGACGCGGTCCACGCCCGCTCGAAGACCTCCGGGTCCTCCAGCGTGAACGTGTAGTCGATCGACCCGGGGCCCACCCGGGTGAACCGCTCGACGAGCCGCAGGGTGGAGCGCGCCTTGCGCCACGGCGAGCTCCACCAGGCGTCGGGCTTGTCGACGAAGTTGACGGTCTCGACCACGAGGGTGTCGCCCTCCCACCGGCCGCGGGCCTCGCCCGTCCACTGCGCGATGCCGGTCAGGGGCCGGTCGTCCAGGGGGATGACCCGCAGCTCGTGGTACATCTCGTGCAGCATCACGACCTGACCCGGGGTCTGCAGGAGCTGCAGGTTCATGTTGTAGGGCTGCAGCGGTACCATGTTCGGCAACCCGTCGGTGATGCAGCGCTCGCCGGTGTCGGCGTCGGTGTAGGAGTGGAAGGGACCGACCCCGTAGCGCGCCCGCTCGCGGTCGTGGGCCTCGCGCTCGCCGGGCCGCCAGGGGATGCGGCCGTCGGGCGGGTCGACGATGAGCGACGTGCGGCGGCTGCCGGTGATGCGGGTCCCCGCATCCAGCCATACCTGGTTGTAGCCGCCGACGGTGCCCGGCGCCGACTTGCCGTCGTTGGCGGCCCGGGTGGCGACCGTTCGCTGCTCGATGGCGGCCGCCTCCTCGTCGGTCAGCACCTCCCGGCCCGCCTGACCGGCCGGCCGCTCGAGCGGCGTCAGGGTCGCGGAGGTCCACACCCCCTGCAGGTCCGGGTCGCCCCACGCCGTGCGCGGAAGCTCCCAGGCGTCATCGGCGCCGGACTGGGCATTCGCCGCCATCGGGTAAACCGCCATCAGTGCACATGCCGCGACCACGGGAACCAGCCATCGCCATCGATTGTTCATCGGACCTCTCCTTCCCGCCCACGCGTCCGGCCGCGGCCGGAGGCGCCGCCGCCTCGACCCACGACGCACACGTCCGACCACGTGGTTCAGCGACGGCCCGCTGCCCCCGCGGCCGCCTGCCTCGGCGGTCCTTTCCGACGCCCTCCGCGAGAGCGCCCTCCCGCCGCTTGGCGCCCGCCGGTCTCCGTGCGACGCGCGTACCCGCGGGGGCCAGCCGGGGATCGCACCACCACACGACACCGGCGACCACCCCGGCCGACCCGGCCCGGTCCGGCGCCGCAGAGAACGCCGGACCGGACCATCTTCCGGCTACTGCACTTCGAGCCCGCCGCCCGCCGCGATCTCGCGGATGCGCGCGGCCTGGTTCGGATTCGCGGCCGCGATGGCGCCGAGGCGGCTCGCCATGAGCTCCCGGTCCTCGTCCGACAGCGAACCGGCCGCCGACGCCGCGGCCTCGACCGCCGCGTAGCAGTCGGCCTCGTAGGTGATCGACCCGCACTCGGCCGTCAGGTTGGCGAGCAGCGCCGCCGCGTTCGACGACGCGCCGCCCCCGCCCGTCGAGTTGAACGCGGCCTCGGCCTGCGCGATCTCGGCCGCCGCCCCGCGGCGGATGTTGGCCGCCTCGGTGCCGGCCTGGAAGCACGTGAAGTCGGCCCGGTTCGCCCACCGCAGGGGGGCGCAGGCGTGGATGCCGGCCTCCTTGGCGGCCGTCGACACCTCGGTGATCAGGGCCTCGTACTCGGGGTCGCCCTCACCGTAGCCCGAGAAGTTGCCGAGGTCGCCGCTCGCCGCGAAGAGCCCGTCGACGCCGGGAATCTGCGCGATCTCGCGGGCCGCCTCGACCCCCTCGAGAGTCTCGATCATGAGGAGGAGCACGACGTTGTCGTTCCAGGTCTGGCGGTAGCCGCCGGGCACGTCGTTCCAGAGCTCGCCCGGGCCCTGTCCGCCGCCCGAGCTGCGGCGGCCCATGGGCGGGAAGTAGGTCCAGTCGACGGCGGCCTGCGCCTCTTCCACGCTGTCGACGGTCGGCACCACGATGACCGCGGCGCCCATGTCGGTGGCGTGCTGGATCTCACGCTCGTCGGCGTAGGCCACGCGGGCGCCCGGGGCGGCCGGCCCGGGGCAGGTCCGCCACAGGCGCGCCACCTGCTCCCAGGAGGTCGCCTCGTGCTGCATCTCCACCCACATGAAGTCGTAGCCGGCGGCGGCCATCGCGCAGTAGGTGCGCGCGTCGGTGGCCCGGATGGTGCCGCCGATCATCGGGCCGCCGTCGAGCAGCTTCCGCATGGCGGGGTTCCAGATCGGCGACTCCTCGCCCTCCGGCAGGTCGAACCGGTCGCCGAACTCGAAGTCCGCGGCCCTGAACTGCGCCGACGCCGGGGCGGTCGCGCCCAGGAGCAGGCCGAGTGCCAAGCCGAGAACCGTCAACGTGTGCAATCTGCGCATGAGTCCATTCCTCTGGTCGAGAGTCCGTTCCAACTCGAAGTGCTCGTTCCGCGCGGGTATTCTAGCCCGGCAACCGTCGCCTGCGACTCCGCCTGGCGCCCACCCCTCCTCCCGGGTCGGTGCGGTTCCATGGCGCAGCCCCCTGCCTCGCCAACCGTCGCCCGCGGCTCCGCCCTCGGCGCCCGGCCGCCAACCGTCGCCCGCGGGCTCCGCCTGGGCGCCCAACCGCAAAGCGTCGCCCTTCGTCCGTACCGTTCTGCGGCAGCGGCTGCCGGCCGGCCCGGAGAAGTGCGGCCCGTCACCGCTTCAGTAGCTCGGACGGCCGGTGCAGCACGTAACGCACCAGCCGGCGGCGGCTCACCTCGCCCGCGTAGATGTTCCCGTCGAAGTCGACCCCCAGGAACTCGATGCCGGCCCCCACGTCCTCGTCGTGCTGGGGGATGAAGTGCGTCACCCAGGCCTGCTCGGTCTTCAGGTCGCCGATGCGCACGCCCTTCTCCCAGCCGAGGTTGCTGCGCCAGTTGTCGGGGGGGCCGGTGCGGACCATGCCCGACAGCCCGTCGCCGGCGTAGAGGATGTCGTTGCGGTCGATGAACAGCCCGCTCGGCTTGCCGTAGTGGGTCCAGATGTAGAGCAGGTCGCCGTCGGGGTCGAACACCTGGATGCGGCTGTTCCCGCGGTCGGCCACGTAGACCCGGCCCTGCGAGTCCATCTTGATGTCGTGGGGGTCGCTGAAGCGGGCCGCCTCCTTGCTCTCCGAGCCTACGCCGCCGCCGATGGCGAAGAGGAACGTGCCGTCGCCCGAGAACTTCACGATGCGGTTGTTGCCGCCGCGGTGCCCGTCCGACACCCAGATGTCGCCCTCGGGCGAGACCACCACCCCGGACGGCCCGTTGAAGTGCGACTCGTCGTCGCCCCAGACTCCCGCCTCGCCGAGGCGCATGACCACCTCGCCCTGCTGGTTCAGCTTGAGCACCTGGTGGCCGATGCCCATGCTCTCGCCGAGCGCGGCCCGGGCGTCGCCGTGCGACCCGCCCTCGGTCACCCACAGGAAGCCCTCGTGGTCGAGGAAGAAGCCGTGGGGGAAGGCGAAGAGCCCGGCCCCGAAGCTGTCGACGAGGTTGCCCTCGAGGTCGAACTTCATAATGGGCTCGAGGTCGGTGCCCGCGCACTCGTTGGCGCCGCACCGGTCCAGAATCCAGAGGTGCCGCCCGTCGGGGTCCGGGAAGACGCCGCTCACCGTCCCCATGACGCGTCCCTCCGGCAGCTTCTCCCAGCCGAAGGTGGCCCGCCAGGGGTTCGTCGTCGACGACTGCGCCCAGACCCCGCCCGCGCCGAGCAGGACGACGATCAGCACTGCCGCCGGCATCCATCCGATGCGTCCGGACCTTGGCATGGAACCTCCCTTGCGTGTGGCGTCCGCCGTGCGCGGCGCCGGTGTATCCCAGGTGGAGAGCAGTGTCTCTGTCCGAGTCACAGCGGTTGACAAGCTGGTTGGCGTCACAGGCTCCCCTCCGCGTGGCGGCTGCGCAGCACCTTCTTGTCGAACTTCCCCACGCTGGTCTTCGGCAGCTCGTCCGTGAAGGCGAAGCCGTCGGGAATCTCGAACTTCGCGAAGCTCTCGGCGAGGTGCGCGCGCAGCTCGTCCTCCGAGACCGCGCTGCCCTCGGTCCGCACCACCACCGCCAGCGGCCGCTCGCCCCACTTCTCGTCGGGGACCGCGATGACCGCCGCCTCGAGCACCTCGGCATGGGCCATCAGGGCCCCCTCGAGGGCCACCGACGAGATCCACTCGCCGCCGCTCCTGACCAAGTCCTTGGTGCGGTCCGTGATGGTCAGGTAGCCGTCGAGGGTCATGGTGCCGACGTCGCCGGTGCGGAACCAGCCGTCGGCGGTGAAGCTCTCCGGGGTCGGCTCGCGCTTGAAGTAGCTGCGGATGACCCACGGCCCCCGCGCCTGCAGCTCGCCCATGGTCTCGCCGTCCCACGGGCGCTCGGCGCCGTCGTCGCCGACGATGCGCAGCTCGACCCCCCCGAGGGGCGTGCCCTGCCGCGCCTTGACGTCCCACTTCTCCGCCTCGGACAACCCCCCGTGCTGCCGCTGCAGCTTGCACACCGTGCCCAGGGGCGACAGCTCGGTCATGCCCCAGGCGTGGAGCACGTCGACCCCGAGGTCGCGCTCGTAGGCCTCGATGAGGGACCGCGGCATCGCCGACCCGCCGACGACCAGCGACCGGATGGACGAGACGTCGCGCGGCCTCGCCTTCAGCTCGTGGTACAGCCCGTTCCAGATGGTGGGCACCCCCGCCGCCACCGTCACCCCGTGCGTCTCGATGAGCTCGGCGAGGGCCGCCGGCTGCAGGTTCGGCCCGGGCATCACCACGTCGGCCCCGGCCAGCGTGCACGCGTAGGGCAGGCCCCACGCCATCGCGTGGAACTGCGGCACCACCGGCATCACCACGTCGGTCTCGGTGAGGGCCAGCCCCATCGCCTGGTTCTCGCCGAGGGTGTGCAGGAACATCGACCGGTGGCTGTAGAGGGCCCCCTTGGGGTCGCCGGTGGTGCCGCTGGTGTAGCACAGGCCCATCGCCATGCGCTCGTCGGTCGACCGCCACTCGAAGTCGTCGGCGGCGCCGTCGACGAGGTCCTCGTAGTGCAGCACGTCCGGCAGCTTCGTCTCGACGTCGCGCGGCGCGTTCACCAGCACGTAGTGCTCGACGCAGTCGATGTCGCCGGCCACCCGCTCGAAGAGGGGCAGCACCGTGGCGTCGATGAAGACCACCCGGTCCTCGGCGTGGTTCACGATGTAGGAGAGCTGTCCGGGGAAGAGCCTGACGTTCAGGGTGTGACAGACGGCGCCGGCCCCGGGAATGCCGAAGTACATCTCCAGGTGCTGGTGGTGGTTCCAGGCGAACGTCCCCACGCGGTCGCCGGGCGCGACGCCGAGGCCGGCGAGGGCGGCGGCGAGGCGCCGGCTGCGACGGCAGAGGTCGGCGTACGTATAGTCGTGCATCCCGCCGTCGGGCTGCCGTGTGCGGATCCGCTTGTGCGGGAACATCCGGGCCGCATGCTCGACGATGCGGTCGAGCGTCAGCGGGTAGTCCATCATCAGGCCGTGCATCGCTTCGTCCTCACTGCGCGGTGTTCCGCCGTCGGCTCGTCCATCGCCGCGTCCTCACCGCGCGGCCGGTCGCCAGCGCCGTCCTCCCTCGTCCGGCCTGCATGGCGGGGTATCAGCGTAGCCTGATCGGAACAGCGCCGGCCGGGGCTGCCGACGCCCTTCGAGCCTCCTCGCTGGCGCCGGACTCCCGACTCACGGAATCGGCACCTATCGACCCGCCGAACCCGAGCCCCGCTGGAATCCGCACGGCGCGCACGCTCCCGCGACTCAGAGATCGGCCAGCAGCACCCACATCGGCCGGTTCCCGCCCTCGTAGGTCTCGAGCGGGGTCAGCTCGCCGCTGTCCTGGTCGATGCGGTACGACGCGATGCGGCCCGAGTCGAGGCCGGCCGAGTAGAGGAAGCCGCCACGCGGATCGAGGTTGAACGCCCGCGGCACCGGCTCGGTCGCCACCCGCCCCGTCGCCGTCAGCCGGCCCGACGCCGGGTCGACGGCGAAGCTGGCGACGCTGTTGTGCCCGCGGTTCGGCGCGTAGAGGAACCGCCCCGAGGGGTGCATCGCGATCTGCGAGCAGGTGTTGGGTCCGGTGAAGCCGTCCGGCAGCGTGGAGATGGTCTGGAGCGGGGCCAGGGTTCCGCTCTTCGCGTCGATGGCGTAGGCGCTGACGCTGCCCCCCTGCTCGTCGGAGAAGTAGACCACGTCGAGGGAGGGATGGAACGCCAGCGCGCGCGGGCCGAGGTAGGCCTCCGGGGCGTAGTGCGCCGGCGCATTCGGGGTCAGGCGCCCCGTCGCCTCGTCGAACGTGAACTGGAAGATGGCGTTGGGGCCCCGGTTGGCGATGTGCGGCACGTACGCGAACCGGTTGGACCGGTCGGTCAGGATGGCGTGGGCGCCGTGGGCCGTGAACCGCCACTCCACCGGCGGGAACGTCGCCGCCCCGTCGCGCCCCACCGCGTGCACCGCCGCGGTGCTCTGGTAGTAGTAGGCGGAGAGGACGTAGCGCCCCGACCGGTCCGTCGCCACGTACACCGGCTCGCCCTGCAGCGGCACGGTCCCGATGAGGGACAGGCCGCCGTTGTGCGGGTCGACCGCGAAGCTCGAGAGCTGCTGGCTCCCCCGCCGCCCCACGTGCAGCACCCGCTTGTCGGGGCCGAGGTTCATCGGCCCCGGGCCGCCCTCGACCGCCACGTCCTCCTGCCGGCTCAGGGCCCCCGTCGCGGGGTCCTGCGTGAAGATCGCGATGCGGTCGTCGTCCTGGAACGAAACGTACATGTGGGCCATCACTCGAGCTCCTCGACGCGGGCGCCGCGCATGATGTTCAGCAGCCCGTAGTTGCCCTCGTGGCAGGCGTACTCGAACAGGGGCCCCGAGGTGACGCCGCGCGACTCCTGGTTGGTGGTCATGGGCACGCTGGCCGTCCACGGCTGCGTGAACATCTCCGGGTCGGTCATCGTGAACTGGTAGTCGATGGTCTCGTCGTCGATGCGGGTGAACCGCTCGACGAGATGCAGCCCCGGCCGCGCCCCCCGCCACGTGGCGCGCCACAGGAAGTGCCGCTTGTCCGAGAAGTTGGTCGTCTCGACCACCAGCGTGTCCCCCTCCCACCGGCCGCGGGAGTCGCCGAGCATCGCGCCGATGTCGGGGTCGAGCTGCCCACGGCCGTCCACCGGAATCATTCGGTACTCGTGGAACATCTCGTTGAGAATCGCCACCCAGCCCGGCGACTGCAGGACGTGGTAGTTCATGTTGTAGCCCTGCAGGGGCACCAGGGGGAGGCCGTCTGTCAGGCAGCGCTCGCCGGTGTCGGCGTCCTCGTAGGTATTGAACGGCCCGACCCCGTACCGCGCGAGGTCGCTCTCGAGCCGCTCCCGCCCCGCCTCGGTCCACGGAATCCGGCCGTCGGGCGGATCCGTGATGAGCGAGGTGCGCCGGTCCTCGGTCACGTTCTTGCCGCTGTCCATCCAGAACTGGTTGTAGGCGCCGACGTTGCCGGGGATGAACCGGTCGGAGGCGGCGCGGCTCTCCGCCGACCGCACCTCCAGCTCGGCCGCCTCCTCGGCCGTGAGCACGGCCCGGTCGCCCAGATCGGCGGGCCGCTCGATGGGGGTCAGGGTGGCGTTGGTCCAGACGCCCTGCAGGTCGGGGTCGCCCCACGGCGTGCG
>JAJEFC010000059.1 GCA_022820675.1 Vicinamibacteria bacterium
GCGCCGAGACCGTGCACGGCGGCGGCGACCCCGCCGTCCGCATCGTCGTCAACTCGCCGGCGTTCTACCGGCGGGCCGTGTACGGGGGTGTCCTCGGCGCCGGCGAGAGCTACATGGACGGCGACTGGGACTGCGACGACCTCGTCGGGCTGGTGCGGCTGCTGACCCGTGACCGGCGTACCCAGGACGCCGTGGACCGCCGCCGGGGGCTCATTGCGACCTGCGCGGACGCGCTGCGCCACTTTGCGCGGCGCAACAGCCGTCGCGGCAGCCCCCGCAACGTCGAGGCCCACTACGATCTCGGCAACGACTTCTTCCGGCTCTTCCTCGACGAGCGCATGATGTACTCGGCGGCGGTGTTCGACGACGGCTGCGAGTCGCTCGAGGCGGCGAGCACGGCCAAGATCGAGCGCCTGTGCCGGAAGCTGCGCCTCGCCCCCGGCGAGGAGCTGCTGGAGATCGGCGGGGGCTGGGGCGGCCTCGCCGTGCATGCCGCGGAGCGGTTCGGGTGCCGGGTGACCACCGTCACGCTTTCCCCGGCCCAGGCCGACCACGCGCGGGCCCTCGTGCGCGAGCGCGGCCTGGACGGGCGCGTCGACGTCGTGCTCGCCGACTACCGCGACCTGACGGGGCGGTTCGACAAGCTCGTGTCGGTGGAGATGATCGAGGCGGTGGGCCACCGCTTCCTGCCCGCGTACTTCCGCGCCTGCGCGCGCCTACTCAAGCCCGACGGGCTGCTCGCGCTGCAGGCCATCACCATTCGCGACCGAAGATACCGGCAGGCGCTGCGGTCGGTGGACTTCATCAAGAAGCACGTCTTTCCCGGCGGCTTCGTTCCGAGCGTCTCGGTGCTGGTGGACGCGGCGGCCCGGCATGCCGACGCGGTGCTCATCGACCTCGAGGACATCGGCCAGGACTACGCGCGCACGTTGGGGGAGTGGAGCCGCCGGTTCGAGGCCCGCCGCGCCGACATCGCCGCCCTCGGCTTCGACGAGCGCTTCCTGCGGCGGTGGCGGTTCTACTTCGCCTACTGCGAGGGCGGCTTCCTGGAGCGTGCGATCAGCGACGTGCAGATGCTGTTCGCGATGCCCGATTACCGGGGACCGACGCACGCGCGGCGGGAGGCTCGTGGTGACACCGAGCCGCCCCAGGTAGCCGATGCACCGGCACACGGGCCGACGCGCGGCGCGGCGGGGGAGACGTGGTGACGATCTTCGGCGGTCTGATGCGGCTCGCCGAGTCGGGGCGCCTGCCCGACGCCGCGATCCGCGCCGGCATCCGCGTCCTCCTGCGCCGGCGCCTGCGCGAAGAGGCGGCGCACGACGCCGAACGACGGCTGGCGCGCCGCCGGGCCCTGCTCGAGGAGCTTCGCCGCGGGCCCATGGCCGCGCGCCCGGAGTTCGCCAACGCGCAGCACTACGAGGTGCCGCCCGCGTTCTTCCGTGCCGTGCTCGGCCCGCGCATGAAGTACAGCGCCTGCCACTGGCCGCCGGAGGTCGGGGACCTCGCCGCGGCCGAGACCTCGATGCTCGAGCTGACGGCGGCGCGGGCGGGCATCGAGGACGGGATGCGCATCCTGGACCTCGGCTGCGGCTGGGGCGCGTTCGCCCTGTGGGCGGCGCGCCGCTATCCGTCGAGCCGGGTGACGGCGGTGTCGAACTCGGCCGCGCAGGGGAGGTTCATCGACGCGCGCGCCCGCGAGCTCGGGCTCGACAACGTCACCGCGTGCACCGCCGACGTCAACGACTGGCGCCCGGCCGGGCGCTTCGACCGCGTGGTGTCGGTCGAGATGTTCGAGCACATGCGCAACTACCGGCTCCTGCTCGACCGCATCGCAGGGTGGCTGGCGCCCGCCGGCGCGCTCTTCGTCCACGTATTCTGCCACCGTTCGCTCATGTACCGGTTCGAGAGCACGGGGAGCGACGACTGGATGGGGCGCTGGTTCTTCTCCGAGGGGCTGATGCCGGCGCAGGATACGCTGGCCGAGTTCCAGGGCCGGCTGCGGCTGGCGGGGCAGTGGATGCTGGACGGCCGCCACTACCGCGACACCATCCGCGCCTGGCTGGCGAATCTGGACGCGGACCGCGCCGCCGCCGCCGGCGCCCTGGCGGGGCCCGGCGGGGAACCTGTGGGCGTACGTTTGCAGCGGTGGCGCATCTTCTTCATGGCCTGCGAGGAGCTGTTCGGCTTTGCCGGGGGGACGGAGTGGCAGGTCGGCCACTACCTGCTCGCGCCCGAACGCGGCGGCCCGGGAGGCGCAAGGTGAACCGCCGGGGCCTGCGCGCGCGGCTCGGGCGGGTCTTCGCGGCTCGGGTGGCGGTGATCGGGCTCGGCACCGACCGCGCCGGCCCGGGAGGGGCAGGGTGAACCGCCGGGGCCTGCGCGCGCGGCTCGGGCGGGTCTTCGCGGCCCAGGTGGCGGTGATCGGGCTCGCCACCGTGGTCGGCGTCTACGTCACCCGGGTGGTGGTCGAGGACCTGCTGACGCGGCGCGCCCTCGATCTCGAGGCCGAGCATTACTGGCAGCTCGCGGACGCCGACCCCGCGCAACCCCTGCCGAACACCGCCAATCTGCGCGGCCACCTCGCCGCGCCCGGGTTCCCGCCGCCGCCCGACGATCTCGCGGGCCTCGAGCCGGGGTTCGGGCGCCGCCCCGTCGACGGGCGCGACCGGCTGGTGCACGTCTCGGAGCGCGACGGGCGGCGTCTGTACCTCGTGTTCGAGGAGGACAGCGTCTCCGACCTCACGTTCTACTTCGGCCTGCTTCCGCTGTCGGTGGTGCTGCTGCTCATGTACGTGCTGTTGTTCGTGGCCTACCGGTGGTCGCATCGGGCGCTGTCGCCCGTCGTCCGGCTGGCGCGGCAGTTGCGGGAGGTCGACTTCGAGAGCACGGGACGGGTGCGGGTCGACCTCGGCCCCCTGCGCGACACCGCCGACGCGGAGCTGGCCGCGATGATCGAGGCGCTGGACCAGCTTGCGGCCCGGGTGGACGCGGCCATCGAGCGTGAGCGCGTGTTCACGCGCGACGCCGGGCACGAGCTGCGCACCCCGGTGGCGGTGCTGAAGGGGTCGCTCGATCTGATCGAGCGCGACGATCGCGAGCGCCCGGATCGGGAACGGGAGACGCTGTCGCGCATGCGCCGCACCGTCGACGACATGGAGGCGCTGCTCGAGACCCTGCTGCTGCTCGCCCGCGGGGAGGTGGTGCCGGGAGCGGAGGAGACCGTGGTCAACGACGTGGCCGCGAGCGAGATCGGGGTCCTCGCGGCGCAGGCGGCCCGGGCCGGCGACACGGTGTGCCTGCACGAGCGCGAAGAATTGCGCGTGCGGGCGCCGGCCCGGGTGGTGCGCATCGTCTTCGGCAACCTGCTGCGCAACGCCGTCAACCACACCCGCGGCGGAAAGATCGACGTCATCGTCACCGCCGACAGCCTGACGGTGGAGGATACCGGCAGCGGGATGTCCGAGGCGCAGCTCGCCAACGCCTTCGAGCCCTTCTACCGGGCCGACGACAGCCGCCGCAGCGCCGACGGGCACGGCCTGGGCCTGTCCATCGTCCGCCGCCTGAGCCGGCAGTTCGGCTGGCAGATCACGGCCCGCAGCCAGCCGGGGCAGGGCACGTCGATGGAGATACGGTTCCCGCAAGGACAGTGATCCATATGAAGTTGCCAGATGCACCCTGACGCAGCCCGTCTTTCTGCGGGTTCCCGCACCTGCACGTGGCAAGGTGATTTCCGTCGCCGTCCTGACGGCGGATGGCGCAGCCGTCGCCGGTTCGCGCGTTGCTCCGCGGCGCGGGACATGACTCCGGGGGCGGCCCTCGGGCGCGCCGCCCCGGTGCGCAGCGGACGTCGGGGATGCGCGGGATGCCCCCGGTCAGTGCGGGGCCGCCTCTCCCGCGACGCGGATGCAGCAGCCGCTGCCGGTCACCGTGCGGCGGGCGTCGGGGATGCGGGATGCCGCCGGTCAGTCCGGGGCCGCCTCTCCCGAGGCGCGGATGCAGTAGCCGCTGCCGGTCACGGTGTGGATCATCGGGGCGCCGAACGGCTTGTCCACGGCCCGGCGCAGGTTGTAGAGATGGCTGCGCAGCGCGTCGCTGTCCGGCGGGTCCTCGCCCCACAGCTCGCGCTCGATCTGCCGGCGCGACACCACCCGCGGGTGCTCGCGCACGAGGACGGCGAGGATGGTGAACGCCGACCTCGACAGCGTCACCGGGCGCCCGGCCCGGGTGACCTGCAGGGTGTCGGCGTCGAGCACGAGATCGCCGATCTCGAAGCGCGCCGCGAGCCCCTGACGGCGGCGGGCCAGCGCCTCGACGCGGGCCACGAGCTCCGGCAGGTCGAACGGCTTGACGAGGTAGTCGTCGGCCCCCTCGTCGAAGCCGGCGAGCTTGTCCTCGAGCCGGTCGCGCGCGGTGAGCATGATGATGGGGGTGGAGCGCTTCGCCTCGCGCCGCAGCCGCGCGCACACCTCGATGCCGTCGGGCCCCGGCAGCATGACGTCGAGCACCACCACGTCGTAGTCGCCGGTGAGGGCGAGGTGGAGGGCGCCGAGGCCGTCGGCGGCGTAGTCGACGGTGTGGCCGCACGACTCGAGGAACGCGCCGGTCGTCTCCGCGAGCTCCCGGTGGTCCTCGACGAGGAGCACGCGCAACGCGGCCATGGCCGCACGTTATCACGGCGGGGGAGACCATGAGCAGCAGGCGTTCGGTGGCCGCGAGCGCGGCGGCGGTGGCGGTGGCGGGGGGCGTGGCCGCCGCCGGCAGTCACGGCGGCGTCGCCCTGGGGGGAGTCCCGGTCTTCGCGCTCTGCGTCGCCCTGGCGTTCGTCCTGCAATGGGCGGCGTTCGTTCCCGCGTGGATCTGGCGGACTGAGCGTTACTTCGATCTCGCGGGCAGCGCCACCTTTCTGACCCTCGTCCTCGTCGCCGTCTCCGCACGGGGTGCGCCCGACGCCCGCGCGCTGGCCATCGCGGCCATGGTCGCGATCTGGGCGGTTCGGCTCGGCGCGTTCCTGTTCGCCCGCATTCGCCGGCAGGGGTCCGACCGGCGCTTCGACCGCATCAAGCACGACGCGGCGCGGTTCTTCCTGACGTGGACGCTGCAGGGGCTCTGGGTGTCGTTGACGCTGTCGGCGGCGTTGGGAGCGGTGACCGCGGCGGCGGCCGTGCCCCTGGGATGGCCGGCGGCGGCGGGCATCGCCCTCTGGGGCGCGGGGTTCATCGTCGAGGTGGCGGCGGACGCGCAGAAGGGGCGCTTCCGGAGGGAGGCGGCGAACTCGGGCCGGTTCATCGCGACGGGGCTGTGGGCGCGCTGCCGGCACCCCAACTACCTCGGCGAGATCCTGCTGTGGACCGGTGTCGCGCTCACCGCGTTGCCCGCCCTCGACGGCTGGCGCTACGTCACGCTGGTCTCCCCGGTCTTCGTGTGGCTGCTCCTGACCCGCGTCAGCGGCATTCCCCTCCTGGAGGCGCAGGCGGACCGGAAGTGGGGCGCCGATCCCGCGTATCGGGCCTACAAGGCGCGAACGCCGGTGCTGGTTCCGAGAATCGGGCGGCTCCCCGGCGGCGCCGGGCGTTGACAGTCCCGCATCGACATGTCGCCCTCCGCGAGCTGGACCAATCGGGCGGCTCCCCGGCGGCGCCGGGCGTTGACAGTCAGGGCGGCGGCCGCGGCAAGCGCCGACCTTCGCCGTATCCGCCCCTGCGACCGCCCGAAGTGGGTCTGCCGGCGCGCGCCCGACGCTCACGGTCCGCCGCGGGAGTGTCCGCTGGCGCCTGTAGTACGATCTGCCGCCGGGCTCGAAGCGGCGTGGGGCGCCTCTGTTTCCGGGGGCCTGCCGCAGGGACCGGGAACGCCGGGCAGCGGGACGGGTCGGACGGATGGGGGAGATGGCGGAGAACGGCACGATGAGGGTGGCGATAGGGTCGGACCACGCCGGCTTTCGCCTCAAGGCGCTCCTCGCCGACATGCTGCGGGAGCGGGGGCACGAGGTCGTGGACGTGGGCACCGACAGCGAGGCCGCGGCCGACTACCCCGACTACGCGGAGTCGCTGGCCCTCGCGGTCCGCGACGGCCGCGCCGACCGCGGGGTGATGATCTGCGGCAGCGGAGTCGGGGCGGGGGTGGCGGTCAACAAGGTCCCCGGCATCCGGGGCGCGGTCTGCCACGACACGTATTCCGCCCATCAGGGGGTGGAGCACGACGACATGAACGTCCTCGTCCTCGGGGCGCGCATCGTCGGCGAGGCCCTCGCCCGCGAGCTCGTCGAGACGTTCCTCGACGCGGAGTTCTCGCACGAAGAGCGGCATCGGCGGCGCATCGAGAAGGTCCGGCGGCTCGAGGCCCGAAGCCGGCCGGAGAAGTGACGCCGTACGACCTGCCCTCGGGAAGTTGACAGGCGGCCATCAGCGGCCGGCCCCCACGGGGTCGACAGAGGACGGAGAACGGCGCGACAGCGCCGATCGGAGGAAGCGGCAGACTGCGGCGGGAAGGACAGTGACGGGAATCACCTTGCCGGTGCCCAAGGCAGGAATCGCCGAAAACCGGCTGCATCCGGGTTGCAGTTGGCAATTCCATATCGATCACTGTCCTCAGGGAGCTACGCGACGGGTGGGCGTTGCTGGTCCTGCCAGCCGTCGATCCGCCCATCGAGGCGCGCGAGGCGGTCGCGCACGTCGCGCACATCCGTGCGCAGGTCGCGAATGTCGATGCGCAGCCAGACGAAGAGGGCGATGACGACGCCGGGTGTGATCCATGGCGCAAGCCAGTCGGGCATGACACACCCAGCCTACCACGGCCGGTCCGCAGCCGCGGCCGGGCTCGCTGCAGGTGGGTGGACTGATGCGAACCGGTGCGGACATCGTTGGCCGGCGCCTTTCGGGCACGCCCGCCGATTCCACTGGAGCCTCTCCTGACTGACGCGACGCACCGATGGCGGTTGGGCCGTACCCTGCAGGCCGCGCTCGACGAGCAGTGCCGCCGCTGGGACCGCGACGGCCTGGTCGGCCGTCTGTGGCGGAAGGACGCGGCGGTGTGGACGGGCGGCGACGAGGCGCGCTGGCTGGGGTGGCTCGACCTGCCCGGGGCGCCGGCGCCGGCCGCGGCGCTGGCCCGGTTCGCGGCCGGGGTGCGGGCCGACGGCTTCACCGACGTCCTGCTGCTCGGCATGGGCGGGTCCAGCCTCGGCGCCGAGGTCATCGGCGAGGTCCTCGCGCCGCCCGCGGGGGCGCCGGCCCTGCACGTCCTCGACTCGACGGACCCGGCGCAGATCGCGCGCACCGCGTCGCGGCTCGACCTGGCCCGCACCCTGTGCATCGTGTCCAGCAAGTCGGGCACGACCCTCGAGTCGGCGCTGCTCGCCGAGTGGTTCCTGGAGCGCATGCGGCGGGCGGTCGGGCCCGACCGGGCGGGCGCGCACTTCGCGGCGATCACCGATCCGGGCTCGGCTCTCGAGGAGACGGCGGGGGCGCGGGGCTTCCGGCAGGTGTGGAGCGGCCGGCCCGACGTGGGGGGGCGGTTCTCGGTCCTGTCGAGCTTCGGCCTCGTGCCCGCCGCGGCGTGCGGCGTCGACGTGCCGGCGTTCCTCGCGTCGGCGGGACGGATGGCCGGGCGCTGCGGCCCGGACGTCCCCGCGGACGGGAATCCGGGGGTGCGGTTGGGGCTCGCGCTCGGGGCCGCCGCCGCCGCGGGCCGGGACAAGACGACCCTGGTGCTGCCGCCTTCGATCCGCGCCCTGGGGGGGTGGCTGGAGCAGTTGCTGGCCGAGTCGACGGGCAAGGCGGGGCGGGGCGTGATTCCCGTCGTCGACGAGGTACTCGGCCCGCCCGCGGCGTACGGCGGCGACCGCCTGTTCGTTCACATGCGGGTCGCCGACGACCCCGAGCCCGGGCAGGACGCCGCGCTCGCCGCCCTCGCCGACGCGGGGCACCCCGTCGTGGTCCTGTCCGTGCCGGGCCGCGACGCGCTGGCCGGCGAGCTCTTCCGCTGGGAGCTCGCCACCGCCGTCTGCGGGGCGGTGCTCGGGGTGAACCCCTTCGACCAGCCCGACGTGGAGGCGGCCAAGCAGGCCGCGCGGGCCCGGACCTCGGCGTGGGAGGAGGCCGGCGGGCCGGCGGAGGAGCATCCGGTGGCGCGGGCGGACGGGATCGCCCTGTTCGCCGATGCGGAGACCGTCGCGCACCTGCAAGCGGGGGCCGGCGAGCTCGCGGCCGTCGGCGGTGCCGACACCACCGCGCGCCCCGCGTCGGGGGCCGACGGGCCGGCGGCGTT
>JAJEFC010000325.1 GCA_022820675.1 Vicinamibacteria bacterium
GACGACTGTTCCCGCTTCCGCCTTTTCAGGGTGTCACGACACGCGCGTCGACCACCAAAGAGTCGCGCTTCGGCAGGGCGCCAACCTGGTCGCGTTTCATGACCTCGGGGCGAGCGGCGCCCCGGTCATGACGGTTTGGGCACGACAATCGGCCTCGGCACTCCCTCCTTCACGTACACCATGTGGCTGCCCTTTTGGCGATCGAACGTCCACCCATCCGCCTCGCACAGCCTGGCGAGCTCCCGGGAGTTCATGCCGTCGCCGGCAGAACCTGATAGGAAAACCCACTCGCGGACGCACCGTCACTCAACGAGTCATCGGCGTCCTGCATGTAGTCGACTTCCCTCACGTACTGGACGCGATTCACCTCTACGAAATCGTAGCTCCTCCCGTCGACCTCCACCGGGCCATCGAGCGCGTTCCTGACCGCGTCATCAGGCGAGAGCCGCACGAAGCCCACGTCCTCCAGAGCCTCATTCAGGGTGCCCTTGCTGCAGCACGTCTCGAGCCACAGTACAACAGCTTCCCTGGCCGCCGCCGCCGCGCGAGGCTGCGACGTGCCCGTCGAAGCAACCTGAAGGCTCGGGCACCAGCCGACCCAAGCCTCGTCGCCTCGACGAGTACCGATGCGAACATTCACGGTGACCATTGGGCAAGCTCTACATTTCGCTACCTGGCCCATCATAGCGCACCGGGGACCATCGACACTGTCTCGTCGCGCGGCCGCTGATGTAGAGTCGCGCGGCCGCCGATGTAGAATCGGGGCGGGTCGCCCGGCGCGGCCGAGCCACATGAAGCACTGGCAGGAAACGTCGCGGATCGTGGGCCGCATCGCCGAGCTGGCGGCGGCCGGCCGGCGCGCGGCGATGGCGACCGTCGTGCGGATCGAGGGCTCCGCGTACCGGCGCCCCGGCGCCAAGCTGCTCGTGGAAGAGGGCGGCGCGACGCGCGGGGGGGTGAGCGGCGGGTGCCTGGAGGCGGACGTGCGCGAGGTCGCCCTGGCCGTGATGCGCGACGGCGCGCCCCGGCTCCGGCACTACGAGACCGGCGACGACGACAGCACGGTGTGGGGGCTCGGCCTCGGCTGCAACGGGGCGGTCGACGTCTTCGTGCAGCCGGCCACGTCGGAGGACGCCCTGGACGCGGCGCGGCGCCTCCGCGCGCTGCTCGCGGGCGACACGCCGTTCGCCGTCTCCACCGTCGTCCGCGGTCCCGTCGCCCTCCTGGGTCGGATGCTCGTGACGCCGGACGGATCCACGGAAGCCGCCGGCCTCGATCGCGAGCTGGCGCGGCGCGCGGAGGCGCTGCTCGCGGCCGGCGAGTCGAAGTGCCACGACATCGAGGCGGCCGGCGTGTTCACCGAGGTGCACGTCCCGCCGCCGCGGCTCGTCATCTGCGGCGCCGGCGACGACGCGATGCCCCTGTCGGCCCTCGCGGCACGGGTCGGCTTTCGCGTGACGGTCGTCGATCACCGCCCCGCCCACCTGTCCCCGGAGCGCTTTCCCGACGCGGAGCGCGTCGACCGCCGGCCCGACGACGGCCTCGACGGGCTGCCGCTCGGCCCGCGCGCCTATCCGGTGGTGATGACGCATTCCTTCGCGCACGACCGCGAGTGGGTCCGGCGCCTGCTCGCGAGCGACGTCCCCTACGTCGGCCTGCTGGGGCCGTGCGACCGGAGAGACGAGATCCTCCACCAGATCGGCGCGACGGCGACCGGCCGGCTCTTCGCGCCGGTCGGTCTCCGCCTCGGCGCGGACGGGCCCGAGCAGGTGGCGGTGAGCATCGTCGCCGAGCTGCTGGCCGTCCGCGCGTCGTGCGCGCCGCGCCACCTGCGCGAGCAGGAAGGAGTCATCCATGCCGGCTGAACGGAGCGGCGCGGTGGCCGGCGTCGTGCTGGCCGCCGGCAGCTCGACCCGCATGGGACGCAACAAGCTGTTCTTCGAGCTCGACGGGGAGTCGCTGCTCCGAAGGGTCGTGCGCCGCGCCCTCGACGCCGGCCTCGACCCGGTCCTCGTCGTCGTGGGCCACGAGGCAGAGCGCGCCCGGGCCGAGCTCGCGGGACTGGCGTGCACGCCGGTCGACAATCCCGACCACGCGCTGGGGGTCAACCGTTCGCTGCGGACCGGTATCTCCCAGGTGCCGGAGCGGGCCGGGGCGGCGGTGGTGATGCTGGCGGACATGCCGTTCGTCACGAGCCGCATGGTCGCGACCCTCGTCGCGCGCTACCGGGAGAGCACCGCGCCGCTGGTCATCTCCGCCTACGGGGAGGTCAACGCGCCGCCGATGCTATACGACCGCACGCTGTTCCCCGAGCTGCGGCAGATGAGCGGATCGGGGTGCGGGCGCCAGGTCGTGCGGCGGCATCGCGACGAGGCCATCGCGGTCTCCTGGCCCGAGGGCGCGCTCCAGGACGTCGACGTTCCCGAGGACTACGAGCGGATCAGGGCGGAGCTGGGACTCGGGAACCCGGGAAGCGGTGCGGCCGCGGATGGCGCGGGCCCGGGAGTCGGCGGCGCCGCGAATGACGCGAGCCCGGGAGTCGGCGGCGCTGCGAATGGCGCGGGCCCGGGAGTCGGCGG
>JAJEFC010000287.1 GCA_022820675.1 Vicinamibacteria bacterium
CCGGCGCGCCGCCGCGCTACGAGGGGGCACCGGTCGCGCCGGACGCGTCGGTGACGGCGGCGATGCGGCCCGAGCTCGAGCGGGTGAACCGCTGGCGCGAGGCACCGCTCGGCGTCGTCCTCGAGACCGCCCTGACCCGGAACGGAGAGGGTCTCGAATCGCCCCTCGGCAACCTCTTCGCCGATGCCTTCCGCGCTGCCGTGCCCGGCGCGGACGCTGCGATCGGTATGGGGGCGCGACGTGGCGGGCTGCGCACGGATCTGCCGGCCGGCGCCCTGACTCGCGGACCGCTCTACGACGTGTTTCCGTTCGACAATCGCGTCGTCGCGCTGGCGTTGACGGGGGCGCAACTGCAGCAGGTGCTCGCCAGGGAGGTGTCCCGGCGGCGTCGCGGGGTCCCGAGCGTGTCGGGGATCCGCGTTCGCGTGACCTGCGCGGGAGAGAGCCCGGAGGTCTCGATTGTGCGGTCGTCGGGAGCCCGGATCGACCCCGCCGAAACGCTCGTCGTGGCGGCCACGGACTCCTTCGCCGCCCGGCGCGGCGGCGCTCTCGCAACGGTGACGGCGACGGCCCCCCAGGTCCGAGACGCCGTCGCCGGCTGGCTCACCGCGCGCGGCGGGCGGCTACGGGCGGCCGACCTGGCGAACCCGCCCCGGTGGCAGCCGCTCGACGGCGCCGCATGCCTCGCCGCCGGCTGACTCGGCCCGCCGGAATCGCGGGCGCCACCTCGCGGCGCCGACAAGAGCGACCCGAACATCTTCTTCGACAAGCCCTGCATCCGCGAACACCGTGGTTGGTGTACCTGGTGCTCGACTTGCTGGCAAGCGACTGCACGATCGAGCAGTTCATCGAAGAGTATCCCGGCATCGAGGGCGCGGAGGTCTGGCGTGCATCGCGTACGGAGCGCGGCGAGCCGAGACGACAAGGCTGCCGTAGTCCCGCATGAACGGTCAGCCTGCGACGTGTACGATCCCGCCATGCGGATGCCGATCGGGCTCCCGCCGCCCGAGGGCCGGTGCTTCGACGTGGTGGGGTTCGGCCTGAACATGACCGACCTCCTGGTCGTGGTCGAGCGCTTTCCACGGCCCGACTCGAAGCAGCCGATCCGGCGGCACGCGTACTCGCCGGGGGGCCAGGCCGCGAGCGCCATGGTGGCGTGCGCGCGGCTGGGCTGGCGGGCGCGCTACGTGGGGTGCTTCGGCGACGACGACAACGGGCGGCGCGGGCGGTCGAGCCTCGCCGAGGAAGGGGTCGACGTCGCCGCGTGCCGCGTGGCTCCCGACACGCGGAACGGGATGTCGGTGATTCTCGTCGACGAGGGGACCGGCGAGCGCACGGTGCTCTGGACTCGGGACGCCGGGTTGAAGCTGCGCCCCGACGACGTCGACCCGGCCGCGGTGTGCGCCGGCCGGGTGCTGCTCGTCGACTGTCACGAGACGGCTGCGTCGACGGCGGCGGCGCGCGCGGCGCGGCGCAGCGGGGTCCGGACCGTCGTCGACGTCGAGCACGTCAGGGACGGCATCGACGCGCTGCTGGCAGAGATCGACGTGATCGTCACCGCCCAGGAGTTCCCGGCCGCGCTGACCGGCAAGGGCGCGCCGGGGGCGGCGCTACGGGCGATCCGGGACGCCTACCGCCCGGCGCTGGTCTGCATGACGCTGGGCGCGGAAGGCAGCCTGGCCCTCGTGGGCGACGTCGAGGTGAGGACGCCGGCGTTTCGGGTGCCGGTCGTCGACACCACCGGCGCCGGCGACGTCTTCCGCGGCGGCTTCATCTCCGGCTGGCTGCGCGGCGGCGACGGCGCCGAGGTAGCGGACGTGCTGCGCTACGCGAACGCGGCGGCCGCCCTCAAGTGCCGCGGCCTCGGCGCCCGCGAGGCGAGCCCGACGCCGGCCGAGGTCGAGGCGCTGCTGGCCCGGGGGTCGAGTTGACGACGGCAGCGCAGAGAACGGCTCACCTCGGGGAAGACAAGAGGCTCTTCAACTGCTCCACGTACTCGACGAGCGGGGGCAATCCGACTTCGGCCCGCCGCACATCGACGTTCGCCTCGTCCTCGATCGGCTCGAGGACCAGTTCGCCGTCGAAGAACCCGGCCTGACTTCCGTACACCTGGGGCCTTCCGTCCCGCACCAGAATGCGATCGAGCAGCAGCGCATAGCTGGGTCCCGACACCACGCCCTCGCGGTACCCGGCCTCGACGAGCGGAAACAGCGCCTTCTGCACGTCATGGGTTGCGTGCTGCACGATCAGGAACGCGCTTCGAGCCCCGTCCAGGCCGACAAGATCCGATCCGGGCCAGCCGTGCTCCTCCACGATGTCCCGCAGTCGAGCCGTGTTCGCTGCGTCGATCGCGGCCATCCGTGACAGAAGCTCCGGACTCGGCGCGCCGGGGCTTTCCCGCACCCACTCGTTCCTCACTGCCTGATCGACCCGCGCCATCTCCAGGAGCTCTCGGCGGAGCGCGAGGTGGGGAATCGCTGACGCAAAGCCGCTGCGGTCGTCCTCCTCGGCCCGCACATGCAGCAACAGGCCTCGCTCCGGATCCGCCGGGATGTCGGTGAGCCGAACGGGCACTGTGAGGTCGTCGATCGTGTCCAGGGAGGCTGCTACGAGGATGTAGTAGCCCGGCGCCGGTCGGGGAAGTGCGAACCGGCCGCGCTCATTGGTCGTCCCGGCGGCTACCGGCGTCTCGTTGCCTTCACGAAAGAGCAGGACACAGATTCCATCCGGGCCGCTTCGTTCATGCCGGCTGCCGATCGGCGCTAGCGCGGTGTGGCCCTCCACTTGGTCGATCACGATGGCGGCGGTGCCGATCGGTGGTTCGAGGTAGCCGATTGGCTGGCAGGCAGAGGCCGCGGCCGACGTCTGACCCAAGGCCGATGGCGGCGCGAGCACGGTGAGCACCATGACCGCCGCCAACGTCCCGAGCCTGATGGTCATGCGAAGAACTCCTCTTGCACCCCAAGTGGCCGTGCGGCGACAGGCGAGCGGGTTCGCTCGTTCCCCGACCCGGCATCGGCGCCATCCGGCCTTGGACGAGGCTGTCCAGACTCGGTGACGCCCCCGAGCCGCAGGACAGCTCGAGCGCCCGGACGCCCTTGAAGCCCGCAACGCGGAACGGCCCTGCTGTCAGCTCGCGCCGATCCAGTACAGGCAGCCGGGCCCGGCGCCCTCGCCCACCGGTATCTCCATCGTGATCTCGAGCGTCTCCAGATCGACGACCGCGACGCGGTCCGCGGCCCTCAGCCCGAGAAAGGCGCGCCGGCCCTCGGGTCCCACCAGGACGGCGCCGTCGCCGGTGTCGGTCTCGCCCACCGACACGCGCTCGATCACGCTGCGGGTGGCCGCGTCCATCACCACCAGCGACGCCGCCTCGCCGTCGATGATCAGCACGCGGCCGTCGGGCGTGAACTTCAGCCGGTTGGCGTCGCGCATGCCAAGGTCGAGGGTCTCCACGACCTCGCGGCTCTCGACGTCGATGATCGACACGCCGCCGTCGCCCCGGGTCGCCGTCCACAGCTCGCGGCCGTCCGGGGACAGGTCGATGCCCTCGGGCCGGACTCCCGGCACGGGGATGTCGGTGAGCCGGGCCCGCGCGGGACCCTCCAGGACGTTCTCGATCATGGTGACGGTGTTCGAGCCGATGTTCGGCGTGAACATCGCGCCCCGCCCCCGATCGAACACCAGCATGTGCGAGCCGTCCTCGCCGATCCCGAGGGTCCAGTCGATGGCGTCCGCGGCCGGGTCGTAGCGCCCTATCGACTTGTAGCCCTCGATGGTGAAGTACAGCTTGTCCCCGGCATACAGCACGTCGTGGGTCAGGCTGCCGGGACCGGGGTCGACCCGGCGAATCTCCTCCTGCTCGGCGATGTCGATGACGGAGATCCCGTCCACCATGCTCGCCACGAACGCCAGCCGGCCGTCGGCGGACGCCGTCACCTCGTGCGGGTCCCGGCCCGTCGGCACCTGCCCCAGGACGTTGCCGCTCTCGGGATCGACGATGGCGAGGGCGCTTGCGTCCCTGAGCAGCACCAGGAGCCGTCCCGACGACGGCGTCTGGGCTGCCGCCAACCCGGCCAGGACAACCAGCGCACCCAGCGAGAGCGCAACGATCCTGCGGTACGGAATCTCGAACTGTCTCATCTGATGTCTCCTTCGTCGAACTGATGACCTTGCCTTCCGCCGAGCCCGCTATCCGACGGTGGCGGTCAGAGGTCGTCATACCCGGCGTCAGCGGGGTTGTCCCACAATTCCTCGAGCACTGGATCGGCTGACAGCTTCAGAGCTGGAGGGTCAATCGACATCCATTCGGTCAGATCATCCTCCAGGCGAGCTTCGATGGCTTCGGATACGTACTGCCGGACAGACTGGTCTCTCGACGCGGCAGCGCGCAGAATGCGCCGCCAAGTCTCGCGGGTCACGTGGATGCTCAATCTGGCCGGCCGCACCTCAGGCGTCATCGACACCGACGGTACCACAGTTGCCTGAACCCAAGGGCAGGAGTCCGGGCTACCGGCTCCACGCGAACAGGCGGCCCAGGATCGCCCGCTGGCGGGCGCTGAACCGCGCCTTCCGCAACTGGTTGGCGGCCTTGCGCCAGGCCTCGGCCTGGGTGGGATAGGGGTGGATGGCGGCGCCGATGACGCCGAGGCCGGCGCCCGCCTTCATCGCCACCGTCACCTCGCTGATGAGGTTGCCGGCGTCGGCGGCCACGACGGTGGCGCCGAGGATGCGGTCGGTCCCCTTCCGGAGGTGCACGCGGGCGAAGCCGGCGTCCTCGCCGTCGAGCACCGCGCGGTCGACCTCGGCCAGGGGCTGCGTGAACGTCTCGACCTCGATGCCCCTTGCCCGCGCGTCGGCCTCGTACATGCCGACGTGGGCGATCTCGGGCTCGGTGTAGGTACACCAGGGGATGACCAGCGACTCGGTCGACGCCTTCCCCAGCCCGAACGGGTGCGGGAACAGGGCGTTCTGAATGACGATCTGGGCCATGGCGTCGGCCGCGTGCGTAAACTTGTAGGGAGAGCAGATGTCGCCCGCGGCATAGATGCGGGGGTTCGTCGTCCGCAGGTTGGCGTCGACGGTGACGCCGCCGCGGTCGAAGGCCACCCCGGCCGCCTCGAGGCCCAGCCCCTCGACGTTCGGCGCCCGGCCGACGCCGAGGAGGATCTCGTCGACGGTGACGTCCTTCGATTCGCCGTCGGCGGCATAGCGGATCCGCTTCCCGCCGGCCTTCCCTCCATCCGCGGCGGACGCAACCGGCTCGACCGCGCCGATCGCGGCGCCGAGAACGAAACGCACGCCGTCGTGGGCCATCCGCGCCTGCACCACGGCGGCCGCGTCCGCGTCCTCGCGCGGGAGGATGCGAGGCGCCTGCTCCAAGACCGTGACCTCGCTGCCGAAGCGGGCGAACGCCTGGGCCAGCACGCAGCCGATGGGGCCGGCCCCGATGACCGCGAGGCGCGGCGGCAGCCCGGTCAGCGAGAAGACCGTCTCGTTGGTGAGGCAGCCGGCCTCGGCCAGCCCCGGGATGGGCAGCGCCGCCGCGCGCGCCCCGGTGCAGACGGCGGCCCGCGCGAACCGCAGGGTGGCGTCGCCCACCGCGACGGTGTCCGGCCCGGTGAACCGGGCGTCGCCGATGAAGACGTCGACGCCGAGCCCGGCGAACCGCTCGGCCGAGTCCACGTGGCTGATCTCGGCCCGCAGCCGGCGCATGCGGGCCATCGCCGCCCCGAAGTCGCGCTCCACCCCGCCCGGGAAGGTCAGCCCGAACCCCGCGCCGTCCCGCGCCGACGCCCACACCCGCGCGGCCCGGAGGACGCCCTTCGACGGGACGCAGCCGACGTTGAGGCAGTCGCCGCCCATCAGGTGCCGTTCCACGAGGGCCACCCGCGCGCCGAGGCCGGCCGCGACCGCCGCCGTCACCAGCCCCGCCGTCCCCGCCCCGACGACGACGAGGTTGTAGCGGCCGGCCGGCGTCGGGTTCCGCCACCCGGAGGGATGGACGTTGGCGGCGAGCTTGCGATTGAAAGCGTCGTCCGGGAGCAGCGCGGCAGAGTTCATGACCGCATGTTACTAGGAAGCCCCTGCGCGGCGGCAAGCCCGGCGGGGGCGCCCCGCGGCGTCGATGGCCTTGCCGTTGTCCACAGCGGTTCCCGCGGGCGGCAGGGGCGCAAGGCGAGGGCAGGGCCAGCGGGCGCTCAAACAGCCGACCGCCGGCTGCGAAGGGCGCCGGCGGACATGGAGGCACCCGGCGGCCGCGGGTCACGTAGCCGAAACGCGCCGTGGACTGCAGGGCGCAGCGCGCCGCCCGATTCCCGCCCCTCGCGGGATTCGGTGCGCTACACTAGGAGTCTGCGCCGTAGAACGGTGCAGACTCCTAGCAGGGTTGGTTGGGCGGCAATCGGAGCCGCGGGCGAACGATTTCCGGGCTAGTGCAGTGCCACAGCCAAGAGTTCGGGTATGCGGTGCTGACAAGTCGTTGACGATGTGACCAATACGGCCAGGTCGTGCCCGAAGATTATGGCGTGACGCACCACTGGGGCTCGAAGCGCGCAAGGACACAGATGCTCTGGCCTCGGCCCGACCACCGGCGCAGGTTCGCGCCGACCGGGCTGGCCGGGAGGAAACCGATGCTGTTCGCAAACCCCGCCAGCCTGCGGATGCCCACGGCCGAGGAGGCGCTACCCGGCCGGGACGAGGCGATGCCGGTGGCCGGCGAGCACTTCGTCAACGGCCGCCCCATCGCGCCGCCGTTCCCCGACGGGATGACGCGGGCGGTGTTCGGCATGGGCTGCTTCTGGGGGGCGGAGCGGGCGTTCTGGCAGCTCGAGGGCGTCTACTCGACCGCCGTCGGCTACGCCGGCGGGTTCACGACGAACCCGACCTACCGCGAGGTGTGCAGCGGCGGGACCGGCCACACCGAGGTGGTGCTGGTCGTCGCCGACCCCGCCGCGGCCCCGTTCGAGCGGCTCCTGCAGGCGTTCTGGGAGGGCCACGACCCGACCCAGGGCATGCGGCAGGGCAACGACGTCGGCACGCAGTACCGCTCGGCCGTCTACACGGCCGACGCCGGGCAGCAGCGCGCCGGCTGCGCCTCGCGCGACGCCTATCAGGCGCGGCTGACGGCGGCCGGCTTCGGCCCCATCACCACCGAGATCCGCGACGCGCCGCCCTTCTATTACGCCGAGGACTACCACCAGCAGTACCTCGCCAAGAACCCCGGCGGCTACTGCGGCCTCGGGGGGACCGGCGTGCGGTGTCCGGTCGGCGTGGCGGTCGCCGGTGCCTGAATCCGCGACGCCGGCTCCCGTGGTCGAATGGGCCGGCTACGAGGCGGTCCTGTTCGATCTCGACGGCGTGCTGACGGCCACCGCGCGCCAGCACGCCGCGGCGTGGACCCGGCTCTTCGACGGCTACCTGGCCCGGCGCGCGGCCGCGCGCGGCGAGCCGCTCCGCCGCTTCGAGCCGCGCGACTATGCGCGGTTCGTCGACGGCCGGCCGCGCTACGACGGGGTGCGCGCCTTCCTCGCCTCGCGCGGCATCACCGTCCCCGACGGCGCGCCCGACGACCCGCCGGAACGCGAGACCGTCTGCGGCCTCGGGAACCGCAAGCAGGCCTTCTTCCAGGAAGTGCTGGCGAGCGAAGGGGTCGACGTCATTACCGGCACCGTCGCGGTCGTGCGGCACCTGCGGCGGCACGGCGTGCGCAGGGCCGTCGTCTCGTCGAGCCGGAACTGCGCGGCGATCCTGGACGCGGCCGGCATCGCGGGCCTCTTCGAGCTGCAGGTGGACGGCGTAGTCGCCGAGCGCCACGGCCTGGCGGGAAAGCCGGCCCCCGACACGTTCCTGCATGCGGCGCGCGCGCTGGAGGTCGCCCCGTCGCGCGCGGCGGTGGTCGAGGACGCGATCGCGGGGGTCGCGGCCGGGCGGGCCGGCGGGTTCGCGCTCGTGGTCGGCATAGACCGCACCGGCTCACCCGACGATCTCGCGCAGGCCGGTGCACACCTCGTGGTGACGGACCTCGCCGACACGCTGCCGGCCGCGGCCAGGCCGGGCGGGGCGAAAACGGCCGGGGCGAAGCCAGGGGAGGCAACACCGAGCGGGGCAAGAACGGCCGGGGCAACACCGCGCGGGACGAAGCCGCGCGGGACGAAACCGGGCATAGCCAGAACGAGCGGAGCAACACCGGGAGGGACAACACCGGGAGGGGCGACACCGGGCGAGCCAACACCGAGCGGCGTAACACCGGGCAGGACGAACCTGGGCGGGGCAACACCGGGCGGGGCAACACCGGGTGCCGCGGCGGCCAGCGAGGAGGCCGGCTGATGGACGACCGCTACCACGCGGACCTCCCCCGGGACATCTATCCCCCCGACGAGTGGCGGCTCGTCGAGACGCGCTTCGACCCCCGCCGCGTCGGCGCCGCGGAGTCGCTATTCACCACCGCCAACGGCTACCTCGGCATGCGCGGCACCTGCGACGAGGGCCAGCCGGTGGAGCACCACGGCACCTACGTCAACGGCTTCCACGAGACCTGGCCCATCATCTACGGCGAAGAGGCGTACGGCTTCGCGAAGCGCGGACAGACCATCGTCGACGTGCCGGACGCCAAGATCATCCGTCTGTACGTCGACGACGAGCCGTTCTTCCTGCCCACGGCGACCCTCGACCGCTACGAGCGCGCGCTCGACATGCGCGCGGGAACCCTCGACCGCACTCTCGTCTGGGCCCACTCGTCGGGCCAACGCGTCTCGATCCGGTCGCGCCGGCTCGTCTCGCTCGAGCACCGGCACCTTGCGGCCATCTCCTACGAGGTGACGCTGCTCGCCTACGACGCGCCCGTCGTCATCGTCTCCGAGATTGCGGCACAGGGACGGACGACGGAGAACAACGGCGACCCCCGCATCAAGCAGTTCGGGTGCGAGGTCATCGAGCCGCAGGTGAGCCGCGCCGCCGACCGCCGCATCGTGCTCGGGTACCGCACCCGGTCGGGCGGCATGACCTTGTCGTGCGCGGTCGACCACGAGCTGCGCACCGACTGCGACTACACGACCGACGTGCGCTCGGAAGGACCCGACGGCCGGATCGACTTCTCGGTCGACGGCAAGGTGGGGGCGCGCATTCGCCTCGTCAAGTACATCACCTACCACTCGTCCCGGCGCCCCCAGGCCCACGAGCTCTGCGAGCGGGCCGACCGGCTGCTGAACCGGGTCGTCCGGCGCGGCTTCTCGGACCTGATCGACAGCCAGCGGCAGTTCCTCACCGACTTCTGGCACCGCAGCGACGTCGTCGTGAAGGGGCCGCCGGAGTGGCAGCAGACGATACGCTTCAACCTGTTCCACATCTGCCAGGCGACGGCGCGGGCCGAGGGGGTCGGGGTACCGGCCAAGGGACTGACCGGCCCCGGCTACGAGGGCCACTACTTCTGGGACACCGAGATCTACCTGCTGCCGTTCCTCGTCTACACGACCCCGCGCATCGCGCAGAACCTGCTGCGCCTGCGCCACCGGCACCTCGACGACGCGCGGCGGCGCGCCGGCGAGCTGAACCAGCGCGGCGCGCTCTTCCCCTGGCGCACCATCGACGGCAACGAGGCGTCGGCGTACTACGCGGCGGGGACCGCGCAGTACCACATCAACGCCGACATCGTGTACGCCCTGCGCAAGTACGTGGAGGTGACCGGCGACGCCCGGTTCCTCGCCGACGTGGGGGCCGAGATCCTCGTCGAGACCGCGCGCCTCTGGGTCGACCTCGGCTTCTTCGACCGTCACGACGGCAAGTTCCGCATCCACGGCGTCACCGGGCCGGACGAGTACAACGCCGTCGTCAACAACAATCTCTACACGAACCTGATGGCGCGCGAGAACCTCTGGTACGCGGCCGAGACGATGCGCGCGATGCGCGCCGACGACGCCCCGGGCTTCAAGCACCTCGTGCGCGCGACCGGCCTCGACCCCGCGGAGCTAGACGCGTGGCAGCTCGCGGCCGACCGGATGTACCTGCCCTTCGACGAGCGCGACCGCGTCCACCTGCAGGACGACTCTTTCAAGGACAAGGAGGACTGGGACTTCGAGCACACCCCGCGCGACAAGTATCCCCTCCTGCTTCACTACCACCCGCTCGTCATCTACCGCCACCGCGTCGTCAAGCAGGCGGACGTCGTCCTCGCCATGTTCCTCCTCGGGCAGGCGTTCACCCTGGGGCAGAAACGCCGCAACTTCATGTACTACGACCCTCTGACGACGCGCGACTCGTCGCTCTCGTGCTCGATCGAGAGCATCGTCGCGGCCGAGGTCGGCGAGGCCGACAAGGCGTTCAACTACTCGCTCGACGCCGGGTTCATGGACCTCGCCAACGTGGCCGGCAACGTGCAGGACGGCTGCCACATCGCGTCGATGGGCGGGTTCTGGATGACCCTCATCTACGGGTTCGCGGGCATGCGGGACGACGGCGGGCAGATCACCTTCTCGCCGCAGGTGCCCCCGCAGTTCGAGAGCCTTCGATTCCCCCTGCAGGTCCGCGGCCGGCGGCTGGAGGTGGAGCTGACGCCCGAGTCGGCGACCTACCTGCTGCGGGGCGACGGGCCCCTCGCCATCGGCCACCAGGGCGAGACCATCGAGCTGCAGCCGGACGCGGCGGTCACCCGGCCGTCCTCCGCCGGCGGCGCTTCCGAATAGCGTCGCCAAGGGCTTGCGTTGCCGACGTTTCGGGCAGCGACTTCCGGGCGCGGCCCCAGGGTCGCGCGGGCACCTGCGCGCCCGGCCCACGGGCGATTCTCGCTCCCCCGCGCCCGTGGGGCGGCCGGGGCGACGACACGTCGCGCCGCGGGTCGCCCCTCGTCGGCCTCGTCAGGCCCGGGCGTCCTGCGGCCCGCCGGCGCCCGCGCCGCCCTCGGCAACGCGACGTGCGACGACGGGCTGCCAGCCCGCAAGCTCGCCCCGGCTACCAGCGGAAGCCGAGCGCCATCCGGAACGTACGCCCGCCGTCCACGCCCGGCAGGTACGGCGGGTAGTCGCCGACCGATGTCCCCTCGCCGAACCGGGGTCCTTCCTCGTAGGTGGTCGGAAGACCGAGCGCGTCCACCGGCCCGTCGTACACGGGCTCCACCGTCGTGTCCCAGAAGATGAGCTTCTGGTTGTCGAACACGTTGTAGAGCTCGAACTTCAGGTAGGGGCTCAGGTCGCTCCAGACGGGAATCTGGTACTGCGCGGACAGGTCGAACAGGCCGTAGCCGTCGTAGTTCTCGCTCCCGCGCCCCGCGAAGAAGATGCCCTGGGACGTCGGCGGGCTGGCGTAGCTCAGCGGAGCGAGAATCGCCTCCTGCTCCGCCGTGATGGGCACGGCACCGGCCGAAAGGCTGTACGTGAGCCCGGAGTTGTAGCGCCAGATGCCGCCGAGGTCGACGGCGCCGACGCCGCCGAGATCGAGGTTGTAGATTCCCCAGAAGCGTATCTTGTGGCGCTGGAAGTCGTTCAGGCGCCCGTACGGGTAGTGGCGGGCGGGATCGTAGACCTCCGGGTGATCGAAGGCGATCGACGGAACGCCGGGCTGGTTGGTGCCCTCGCCCTCGAAGTTACCTTCGTTCTTGATCTGCAGGGTGTAGCTGCCGTCGAGCTGCAGCCTCCGCCACGGCCGGTAGGTGCCGTCGAACTGCAGCGCGTCGTAGTTGCGCTGGAGCTCGTTCGTGTTCCGGAAGACCTGGTTGTCGAACGTGCCGAACGACTGGCCTTCGTACATGACCTCGGTGAACCCGGTCGACAGATCGATGAAGTCCTCGACGAAGTTGCTCGCGCGGCGGCGGATGAACGTGGCCTTGAAGTACCCGTCGTCGCCGAGCGTGGCGCCGGCCGACAGGGTGAACTCCTTGGTCACGGGCGACTTGAGGTTCGGATCGCTGAAGACGTTCTGCGTCGCGAATCCGCCGTCGACGATCAGGTAGTTGTCCGGATTGAATCCCGGGGCGAAGTTGCGGCCCTGTCCGGGCGGTCCCAGGTAAACGCCGACCAGGACGTCCGGGTTGCCCACGTTGGTGGTCTCCGCGAACTGGGTCTCGCTGTACTTGCCGGCGTAGTGGCTGTACGTGCTCTGGATGGTGAAGCGGCCGTCGCCGCGCGGATCGTACGCCATTCCGAGGCGCGGCACGATCGAGCTCGTGTCGACCGTCGTGATGCCGCCGGTCGCCTCGCTGTCGACGGTCTCACCACGCACCCCCAGGTTGAAGGACAGATGGTCGCCCAGCGTCCAGGTGTCGTTGACGAAGTACGACGTCGTGTTGATGTCGATCGTCGCGCCACGCACCGGCAGCCAGTTGAACATCAGCGAGAAAGGGCCCTGGCCGGCGGGGACGAAGACGGGCGACAACTGCTCGTCGGCGTCGAGCAGCGGCGAGCCGTTCGCGTCCACCGCGTAGTCCGCCCGGAACACGTAACCCGTCGAGGTCTGGGAATTGCCGCCGGTCCGGGTCGACGTGTACCGCTCGAAACCGGCCTTCACGCTGTGCGTGCCCAGCCCAGGCGTCGACGCGAACCACGTCACGTTGCCGGTGAACTGCCGGTTGTTCCGATCCTCGGGATCCGTGGCGTCGAAGTAGGGCGCGTTGTAATGACCCAGGGCTTGCGTGCGCGTGAGGAACGGCGAGTCGAAGATGTCGGTCGACGTGCCGCCCGAGTCGCGGAACCCGAACCGCTTCTGCGAGTACTGCACCTCTGCCGCGATGTCCGAGCTGAGCGATCCGCGATAGGTCGCGACCATCAGGTCGTTGGGTCGGCGTGCCGTCGAGATCGTGCTCGGAACGATGCTGAACCCGAATGTGGGGTCGACCCGCGTCGTCTGGTTCAGCATGTAGCTGCCGGACAGCGTGTGGCCCGGCGCGACGGTGCCGGTCAGCTTGATCTGGTTGCGGTCGTTCGTGCTCGTCTCGGTGTAGCCGATGGCGGTGTCGCTGAACGTCTCGGTGGTCTCCCGATCCGCCAACCGCCCCGAATAGAAGAACCAGAGGTTGTCCCTGACGACGGGCCCGCCGAAGGTACCCTCGTGAATCAGGTTGTTCCCCAGGTCGCCCTCGCGGGGCTCGCCGTCGCCCTCGTCCCGCTCGAACGGCGTGATCGACGTCCACGACGGCTTGTACATGTTGAGCCGGTAGCTGCCGGAGAAGTCGTTGCCGCCGCTGCGCGTGATCACGTTGATGACGCCGCCCGAGAAGCGGCCGTACTCGGCGGAGATGCCGGACGTCAGCACCTGCGTCTCCTGGATCGCGTCCTCGATGTAGAGATCGTTCGCGGTGCCGAAGAGGTTGTCGTTCACGTCGACGCCGTCCACGAGGAAGATGTTGTCGTAGGCGAACGCGCCGTTGATCGTCACCTGACCGGCGTTCGGCGTGTTGTCGGTGAGCCCCGGCTGCAGCTCGGCGATGCCGAACGGCGTCCGGCCGACGGGCAGCGCGTTGACCTGCTCGGCGGTGGTGTTGGAGCTGGTCTCGGTGGTCTCGATGGGCGTCGGCACCACCGCGACCACCTGTATGGTCTCGGTGACGCCCTCGGGGGCCATCACCGCGTTGACCCCGATCTCGCCGCCGAGCGGCACCGTGGCGTTCTCGTCGACCGTCTCGAAGCCGGGAATCTCGAAGACCACCGCGTAGCCGCCGGGAGGCAGCGCGACGATCCGGTAGTTGCCGTTGACGTCGCTCACCACCGTGCGTACGCCCTGCAGCGCGGGTGAGCTGACGGTGACCGTAACGCCCGGAAGCACGAGACCCTGCGCGTCGACCACGGTGCCGCGCACCGTGCCGGTCTGGCGCCCCTGGCCGTATGCGCCGGGCACCGCCACCAGGGACAGGATCACGCCGACGGCGAACAGCCCGCGGAGGAACACTGGTCCGCATCCGCCGCGGGCAACTGGAGCCGCCGAGTGGCGCGCCCTGTGGACGCCCGGCCGCCATCGGGTGTCCCTTTCGTGTGCAGAGGTCGTCATGGTGTTCTCCCCCAGGCCTACTGGTGCTGCGAACCCAGTGGCGCGCACGACTTCGCTCTTCTTGTCTGTTCTTGCGAGTTTACATGAAATCGGCATGTACGGCACGGTTGGCGCTCGCTGCCGGCAGGCGCGCGCAGCAACGACGAGCAGACGATCCGCGTCCGTTGACTGCCGCCAGCAGGACCGATCGTCACGAGCCGCGGTCGGGCTGACAGCGCCCCGGAACCGGGCGGCGCAAGCGAGGCAAGGGCCGTGCACGATCGCGCCAAGTGCTCCGGCCGACATTGAGCACGTGCGCAGACCGACATCGAGAACTTCCGGGGTCTGCTCACCACGAATTACAATTGGCATCGGAGGAACACGATGAAGAAGACGGTAGTCGGTTTGTCGGTCGTGCTGTCGACTGCGCTGGCGGCATCCGAGCTGGCGGCTCAGCCCGTCGGCGACGATCGTGCGGTCACCGAGGCCCAATACGAACAGTGGAAGACGGAGCTGACCAACTGGGGCCGATGGGGCGCCGACGACGAGATCGGGGCACTGAACCTCGTCACGCCCGCCAAGCGCCTGCAGGCGGTGGCCCTGGTCGAAGAAGGCATCACCGTATCCCTGGCCGGCGATGCCGACACCCTCGAGGCCGTCGACAACCCGAACCCCTACGAGCACACGATGCTGAGCATCAGCTCGGACCGCATCGCCGTCAGCTACCACGGCATCTCCCACACCCATCTTGACGCGCTCGCCCACATCAACGACGACGGCGTCTTCTACAACGGCTACGCGCCCGACCCCGACGCCACGGTGGAGCATGGGCACGAGAAGAACTCCATCCACAACCTGAAGAGCGGCATCGTGACCCGCGGCATCCTCGTCGACATCCCCCGCCTGCGGGGCGTGCCGTACCTGGAGCCGGGAACGCCCATCTACGTGGAAGACCTCGAGGCGTGGGAGGAGCACGCGGGCGTGCGGGTCTCCGCCGGCGACGCCCTGTTCATCCGCACCGGCGTCTGGGCCCGGCGCGCCGCCGAGGGCCCGTGGCTGCGCGGCCGCCGGCCGGGGGGCCGGTCCGCAGGGCTGCACCCCTCGGTCATCCCGTGGCTCAAGGAGCGGGACGTCGCGCTGATGGGCAGCGACCACCCCACCTACGTCGCCCCGTCCGAGCTGCCGGGCGCCGTCCACGACTTCGCGCTGCTCTACCTCGGCGTGCACATGTTCGACAACTGCGACCTGGAGGCGCTCGGCGAAGCCGCCGCAGAGCGCAACCGCTGGGAGTTCCTGCTGATGGCGGCGCCGCTGCCCATCCGCGGCGGTACGGGGTCACCACTGAATCCGATCGCGGTGTTCTGAGGCGACGGCACCGCCCGACCGGCCGGAGGCAGGCTTGGCAGGCTTGGCCGGGCCGGCGGCAGACTGCGGCACGGCGCTCCCGTTCTTCGCGGCGGAGGGCGGCGAGGCGGCCGTCCGTTGGCGCTACGCCGCCTGGCACCGCCCCAGGAGAGGGCCAACGGACGACGACGGCCCGCCTCGCTCGCTGGAGGTGCAGGCGCGGGCGTCGGAGGCCGGCGCCGGAGAGGGCCAACGGACGACGACGGCCCGCCTCGCAAGGCGCGACGAGGGGAAGATCAGGTCGAGCGCGGTTGAACAACGGATGGAATCGGCTATGCTTCGGCGCGACCATACCCGCAAACAGGAGTGATTCTCATGAAGATTCGCGCAACGTGCCGGCTGCTCGTCGTGACTGGCACCCTCTCCGCGCTCGGGCTCGGCGCCGCGGCCCCCGCCTCGGCCCAGCTCGACCGGGTCCGGGACCCGAACTGGACGACGCCCCGGACGCCCGACGGCCAGCCGGACCTCCAGGGCACGTGGGGGAACAAGACGATCACGCCGATCGAGCGGCTCGAGGGCGAGACCCGGGCCTACCTGACCGACGAGGAGATGGCCGCCCTGAACCAGCAACGGGCGATGACCCTGGCCGCCCAGGACGCCGCGCCCGCCCGGCGCACCGAGGCCGGCCCGACCCTCGGCAGCGGCTACGGCAGCTACTGGCTCGACTCGGGCGACACCGTGCTGTCGACGGGGCAGACCTCGATGGTGGTCGATCCGCCGAGCGGCCGGGCCCCGGTGCGGCAGTGGGCCCTCGACGAGAAGGCGTGGCGCCTCGAGCACGAGGGCGACCACTATCGCAACATGAGCGTGTGGGACCGGTGCGTCTCGCGCGGGGTGCCCGGCTCGATGCTGCCCGCCGGCTACAACAACGCCTACCGCATCCTGCAGACGCCCGACCACGTCGTCATCTACCACGAGATGATCCACGACGCGCGCATCATCCCGCTGTCGGACCGGCCGTTCGCCGACGGCCGCATCCGCCAGTGGATGGGCGATGCGCGCGCGCACTGGGAGGGCGACGTCCTCGTCGTCGAGACGCGGAACTTCCACGACCGCGGCTGGGTGGCGTCGAGCGGGGCGGGCCGGCGCCTGAAGGGCATCCGCGTCACCGAGGCGCATCACGTCGTCGAGCGGTTCGAGCGCGTCTCGGAGACCACCATCATGTGGGACGTGACGATCACCGACCCGAACGTCTACACGTCACCCTGGCGCATCTCGATGCCGCTGACGGCCGAGCCCACCTACGAGATGTTCGAGTACGCGTGCCACGAGGGGAACTACGCCGTGCCCAACGCGCTGAGCGGGGCGCGCTTCCTCGAGCGCACGGAGGACTAGAGCAGTGCCACAGCCAAGAGTTCGGGTACGCGGTGCTGGCAAGTCGTTGACTATGTGACCAATAGGGCCAGTCCGTACCCGAAGATTATGGCGTGACGCAGCACTAGCTGGCTGGAGCGGCCACCGCCGGCTCGGCGGACGCGGCCGAGCCAGCGGTGAAAGCCCGCGACGGGTCGGGCGGAGGCGCGCCCGAACCTCGTCACTCGTCCCCGGTCGAGCGCCTGGAGGAGCCTGGCGCCCGGAGGGAGTTGTCGACACCTTCATTCGACCGGGGCTGCAAACCATGCACCTGGCCGGTCCCGGCGCCACGCGAGGACTTCGCGGCGGGCTGCGCCCGCCCGGAGCTCCCCTGCGGCCCCCTACGCCTCCGGCTGGACGATCTCTATCCTCACCCCGTCCGGCCCCGTGACGAACGAGATCAGCATGTCCTCGCCCAGCGGGTTGGTGAAGGGGCGCGGCTCCATGTCGAAATCGACGCCCTTGCCCCTGATGACCTCCGCGGCGGCGCGCAGGTCGGGGAACTGCCAGCCGAGGTGGTCGAAGGCGCGGCCCTCGGTCGGGGCCAGCTCGCCCTCCTCGCGGGAGATGAGCAGCCAGACGGTGCCGTAGCGCAGGCCGGCGATGCGCCCCTTCAGGCTGTCGCGCTCGCCTTCGAAGATGTTCTCGTACCAGTCGAGGGCCGCCGCGGGGTCGGCGGACCGCAGGTGCAGGTGGTGGAAGCCCAGCCACTCGGTGTCCTCGACGACCTCGATCTTGGTGCCCCACGGGTCCTCGACGAAGGCGAGCTTGAAGAGGCCGTCGATCTCGCGCATGGGCTCGATAATCTTCACGCCGGCCGCCTCGAACGAGGCCATCTTGGCCGCGAGGTCGGTGAACGAGAAGCCGATGTGGTCGACCCCGCTGCCCACGCTCGGGCCGGTCGGCTCGCGCTCGAAGAAGATGATGAGGGTGTCGCCGGCCGCGCAGGCGTTGTGGCGCCCGTAGTCGGTACACCCCATGTGGGTCATGTACCACGCCTTCGCCTCGGCCGCGGACTCGGCGACGAGGTGGATGTGGTGATAGTCGGCGGCGGCGGCGACGGCGGGCGTGCCGGCGAGCCAGGCGGACGAGGCGGCGAGCAGGAGCATCTTGCGGATCATCGGTTTCCTTTCGGGTGGTCGTGCTTGCGGTCGGGTTCAGGTGGCCGTGCTTGCGGTCGGGCGTGCTTCGAGCGCTGGTCAACCTCGGGAGCATGCGCCGTGTGCAATCCAGGCTCGCATCATCCTACACGACCGGCGTCCGGCCCCCAGGAACTCCCCCGAGCAACCCGCGCGCAGCACCGTGACGCAACCGCGGCGTTCAGACCCGGCGCCGGGATGCCTGGCGGCAATCACGCCGCCGTGCGCCGGGGGCGCGAAGCGACATGGACGGCCTGCGACCGAGCGCGGTTTGCGACGCCATGCCGCTCACTGCCCCCCGCGCTGCTCGAGGCGCGCGGTGCGCAACATCCCCACGATGGAGTAGTTGCCCTCGTGGCACGCGAACTCGTAGATGGGCTGCGTGCGGCGCTTCAGCGGCAGGGCCGCCGTCCACGGCGCGGCCCACGTGGCGGGGTCGGTGAACGTCATCTCGTAGTCGAGGGTGTCAGGGCCGGTCAGGGTGAACCGCTCGACGAGGTGCAGGCCCTCGGCAGACCCGCGGTAGTAGCTGTTCTCGGAGAAGTTGCGGGTCTCCACGACCAGGGTGTCGCCGTCCCAGCGGCCGCGCGAGTCGCCGTTCCACTGGCGGACGGCGTCGGGCAGATGGGGGCGCCCGTCGAGGGAAATGATGCGCGCGTCGTGGAACGCCTCGCTGACGAACGCCACGGTGTCGGGCGTCTGGACGAGCTGGTAGAACGTGTAGGGGCCGGCCCCGAAGTTGCCCCCCAGGCGCGGCACCCCGGTGGTCACGCAGCGGTGGATGTTGTTGAGGTCCTCGGGGCCGGTCTTGAGCTCCCATCCGGTGTCCACCGCCGCCTCCCGCGCCCGCGCCTCCGGGGTCAGGGCGGGAATGCGCCCGTCGGGCGGATCGACGACGAGGGACGTCCGATCGGTGATCCACACGTCGACCATGCCGATCGAGCTGCTGGTGGACCACGCCTCGTAGGTCTCGACGTCGTTCAGGGCGGCGAAGAACGCGCTCTCGGGGATCGCGAACGCGCTCCTCCCGTTCCGGAAGATGCGCTCCACGCGGGCGCTCAGGGTGGCGACCTCCTCGTCGGTCAGATGCGTGCGGTCGCCGAACACCTCGGGCCGCTGCAGCGGGGTGGCGGTGTTGCTGAGCCAGACGCCCTGCAGATCGGGGCGGCCGTCGGGCAGCCGTGGCGGGGTCCAGTCCTCGCCGGCGGTCTGCGCAACGGCGGGGCCTGCCGCCAAGACCATCGCGATCAGGGCGCTCGGCGCGCCGATCCTTGCGAGATGACAGCCACGCATCCCTGTCCTCCTGACTCCAGTCACGTCGGTTCCACCGCGCGTCGCTAGCGCGGCGGGGCCGGGGGCACCGCCGCGGGGGCGGCCGGCGGGCGCGGCGCGTAGATGTCGAAGCCCTCCGCCGCCTCTTCCTCTTCCGTCGGGGGCGTCACCCCCGCCGCGAGCATCGCCTGCTCGATGGCCGCCACCGTCACCGGCGACGGCTTGAAGTTGCCGAACCGGTAGCCGCGGGCGATGGTCAGGGGCGACCAGCCGTACTGGTTCTTGCGCGCCCAGACGCCGATGTCGGCCCCGCTCGCCGCGAGCAACCCCACCACCGCCGGCAGGTTCTTGTAGGCGGCGCCGTGCATGGCCGTCTCGCCCTTGGCGTCGACGGCGTCGATGTCGTTCCCGAGGTCGAGGGCGAGCTGCACCGCCTCGAGCACCTCCGCCTCGGTCCCCGCGTCCTCGCCCGGCGACCGCGTGCCGAGCCCCGCCGCCGCCATCAGCGGCGTGCTGTTCTCGGCGTTGGTCACGAGCGGGTCGGCGCCGAGGTCGACGAGGGTGCGCATGAGCTCGGCGTCGGCCACCAGCGACGCCAGCATGAACGGGGTCGAGCCCGGCTCGTGATGGCGGGTGTTGTTCAGGTTGCGGCGGATGGGCATGCGGGCGTCGACATCGGCGCCGTGCTCCACCAGGGTCCGCACGAACTCGAGGCTGGTCATGCGCCCCGACCCGTCGGGGGCGGGGTCGTTGTCGCCGACGCCCGGCTTCCGCACCTTGGGAATGATGTGCAGCGCCGTATAGCCGGGGCCGTCCGCGTTCGGGTCGGCGCCCGCCTCCAGCAGGGCCGCCGCCACGTCCCAGTGGGCGTTGGTCACCGCGAGGAGCAGCGGGGTGGTGCCGACCCGCACCGGCCGGCCGGTGCGGTAGGTCTGCTCCCCCCGGACGACATCGTCGACCGCGCCGTTGACGTCGACGCCGGCGGCGAGCAGCAGGCGGACCACCCCGAGGTGCCCCTCCCGCACCGCGAACAGCAGCGGCGTGAAGCCGGAGTCGAGGGGGGTCGTGAAGTCGGCGCCCACCTCGATCAGGGTCTCGACGACGTCGACGTGCCCTTCCGCCGCCGCCCACAACAGGGCCGTCTGGCGGCGCCGCGGCTCGGCCGCCTCGATGTCCGCGCCGTAGGCGACGAGGGCGCGGACGACCCCGACCCGCCCCGAGCGGGCGGCGGTCATCAGCACCGTCTCGCCCCCCGGCAGGGCGGCCCCGGCGTCGGCGCCGGCCTCGAGCAGCCGCCGGACCATCGCCGCGTTGCCGTTCTCGGCGGCCAACGCCAGGGGGAAGACGCCGTAGCGGTTCCGCGCGTGCACGTCGGCCCCGGCGTCCACCAGCCGGCCCACGAGGTCCGCGTCGTCGTGGTACGCGGCCCAGTGCAGGGCGGTCATGCCGTCGACCTGCGCGGCGTTCACGTCGACCGGCTGGTCGAGCAGCCGGTCCACGGCGGCGCCGTCGCGCTGCTGGACGGCATCGGCCAGCGGCGCCTCGGACGCCGCCGCGGCCATCGGCGCCAGACCGACGAGGGCGGCGGCGATCAAGCATCTACCGGCGATTCTGCGGTGCATCGTTACGTCTCCCCTACCGGCCTGTCGCAACCCGTCCCCCAATCGCTCGAGGGACGGGAAGGAGCGCGCTCCGACTGTCCGCCCCGCAACCCGACTTCCGGGGTCGGCTCCCGCCGGGGCGGGAACGCGAACTGCGCCGGGGGCCTGCAGCGCAACTCCCCGACCCGGCCTGGAACCATCCCCTCCGACGCGCGCGTCGGGAACGCCGGCCGAACCGCCGACCCGCGGTGCAACTCGGGAGCCCGCCCGGTGACGGTCCCTCCGCGACGCCGGCAAGGCGACCCTCCGCCGGCCTGCAGCGCCACCGGGTCGAGCAGCGTGTCTATCGTGCCGGTGCTGTCCGACCAGGCGTCCCGCTCCACCCCGACCTCGTCGAACGGTCCCTCCGCGACGCCGGCAAGGCGACCCTCCGCCCCCCTACAGCGCCACCGGGTCGAGCAGCGTGTCTATCGTGCCGGTGCTGTCCGACCACGTGTCCAGCTCCACCCCGACCGTGTCGAGCAGGGTCAGGTGCAGGTTGGCCATCGGCGTGGGCTCGGCGTAGCGGATGTGCCGCCCCCCCGCCGTCCGGGCGGCGCCGCCGCCGGCCACCACCACCGGCAGGTTCACGTGGTCGTGCACGTTGGGGTTCCCCATCCCGCTGCCGTACATGTAGAGCGAGTGGTCGAGCAGCGACCCCTCGCCGTCGGGCACCGACGCCAGCCGCTCGAGGAAATGCGCGAAGAGCGACACGTGGTACTGGTTGATCTTGGCCAGCATCGCGAGCTTCTCGGGGTCGTTGCCGTGGTGCGAGATCGGGTGGTGCGGGTCGGGCACCCCGATTTCCGGATAGGTCCGGTTGCTCGACTCCCGGGCGAGCTGGAACGTGATGACCCGGGTGACGTCGCCCTGCAGCGCCAGCACCTGCAGGTCGAACATCAGCCTCGCGTGGTCCTCGTAGGCGGCCGGCACCCCGATGGGGCGGTCCAGGTCGGGCAGCGCGTTCTGCTCGGTCTCCGCCTCCGCCCGCTGAATGCGGCGCTCGACCTCGCGCACCGTCTCCAGGTACTCGCCTACCCGCGCGCGGTCTCCGGGCCCGAGCTCGCGCTGCAGCCGCGCGATGTCGTCGCGCACCCAGTCGAGCAGGCTCGCGCGGCGGCCGAGGGCGGCCCGCCGCTGGGCCGCGGTACCCCCCTCGCCGAAGAGGCGCTCGAACACCATCCGGGGATGGGCCTCGGGCGGCAGGGGCGAGGTGGGCGACGACCACGACAGGTTGTTCTGGTAGACGCAGGCGTAGCCGTTGTCGCACTGGCCGACCATGTCGAGCAGGTCCATGGCGAGCTCGAGCGACGGCAGCCGCGTCTCCTGGCCGATCTGCCGGGCCGCGATCTGGTCGACGGTGGTGCCGAGGTAGTAGTCGGTGCTCTCGGTCCACTTCGCCTTGGCCGCGCTGAGGAACGACGCGTTCGAGGTGGCGTGGGTGCCGGGGTACGCGTTCCGCAGCTCGAGGTTGCTGACCACCGTCAACTGGTCCTTGACCGAAGCCAGCGGCCCCAGGCTCGGCGAGAGCTGGGCCAGCTTCCCCTCGCCGGGCGGGGTCCACATGGCGATGTTCGACCCCATCGGGATGTACACGAACCCGAGCCGCCGGACCGGCCGCGCCGCGGTGTTGGCGAGCGCCGTCATCGACGGCACCATCGCGTCGAGCAGCGGCAACGCCACCGTGGCCCCGACGCCGCGCAGGAAGGTCCGCCGCGGCAACGCCTTCTTCGAAATCATCATGATGCTTTCCTCAGTTGGAACGGCATGCTCTCGACGACGCCCAGGACCAGCGACGAGAAGCGGTAGTCGTCCTCCTCGGCGGCCCTGAGGATGGCCCGGACGGCCGGCGCGTCGGTGTGCGTGACCCCGCGTCCGATCGCGAACGTCAGCAGCTTCTCGGTCACCGTGCCCACGAAGAGCTCGGGGCGCCGCAGCAGCGCCGCCTCGAGCGCGTCCACCCCGTCGACGTCCGTCCCGTCGAACAGCGTCGCGGTGGCGTCGATGGGCATCCCCTCGTCGGCCTCGCGCCAGCGCCCGACGGCGTCGTAGTTCTCGAGGGCGAACCCCACCGGGTCCATCAGCTTGTGGCAGCTCGCGCAGGCGGGGCTCTCCCGGTGCGCGCTCATCCGTTCCTTCATCGAGCGGGCGCGCGCGGCCGTCCCCGTCTCCGCCAGCTCGGGCACGTCGGGGGGCGGCGGAGGCGGCGGCACCCCCAGGATGTTGTCGAGCACCCACTTGCCGCGGATGACCGGCGAGGTGCGCGTGGCGTAGGAGGTCGCGAGCAGGATGCTCCCCTGCCGCAGCAGCCCGCCCCGGGTCCCGCCCTCGTCGAACTCGACGCGGCGGAACCGGCTGCCGTAGACGTGGGGCACACCGTAGTGCCTGGCGAGGCGCTCGTTCAGGTAGGTGTAGTCGGCCCGCAGGAGGTCGAGGACGCTGCGGTCCTCGCGCAGGACGCTCTCGACGAGCATCTCCGTCTCCTGCCGGAACGCCTGCCGCAGGTTGTCGTCGAAGTCGGGGAACACCCGCATGTCGGGGGTGATCGACTCCAGGTTCCGGAGATGCAGCCACTGGCCCGCGAAGTTGGTCACGAGGTTCGAGGCCCGCGGGTCGGCGAGCATCCGGCGCACCTGCCGCCGAAGCTCGCCCGGCGCGGTCAGCTCGCCCCGCTCGGCCGCGGCGAGCAGCTCGTCGTCGGGAACGCTGCTCCACAGGAAGAAGGAGAGCCGCGACGCGAGCTCGAGGTCGCTCAGGCGGTAGGCGGCGCCCGCCTCGACGCCGGCGGGGTCGCGCTCCACCCGGAACAGGAACTCGGGGCTCACCAGCACCGCGGCGAGCCCCATCTCGATGCCGGCGTCGAAGCCGCCTTCGTCGCGGGCCGCGCGGTACAGCTCGAGCGGCCGCTCGAGGTCCGCCCCGGTCACCGGGCGCCGGTAGGCCCGCCGCATCAGGGTCGACAGGATGTCGGCGGCGCAGGCGTCCTCGTCGTCCGCCGCGGCCGGCCGGCAGGTGAAGATGCGGGCCCGGCTCGGGGTGTCGCCGGCCCCGGCGGGGTTGTAGGGGCCGACGATGGAGATCTCGTACACCGCCGGCTGCACCCGCGGGTGCCGGTAGTAGTTGAAGTGGGCCTGGTACGGCTGCCGCTCGGTCTCGAGCAGCAGCTCCGGCTTCTTGGGGAACGTGACGGCGAGGGCGTGGGGGCCGGCGGCGACCGCCACCCGTTGCGTGAGGTGCGCGTCGAGGGTGTCGTGCGACGGCTGGTAGTTCAGCGCGTGCTCTTCCACCTGGTCGGGCGGGCGCACCGTGAACTCGCCCACCAGCTCGCCGTCGAGCAGCAGGTGCAGGTCGTGCGACTCGCTCAGGCCCTCGACGTGCTCGTTCCGGTCGCGGGCGAGGCGGACGCTGATCTCGTAGTCGCCGTCCAGCGGGAACGTGTGCGACAGCAGGGCCCCGCCCCGGGTCCCGATGGGCATGCCGGGCAGGTGCCCCTCCTGGGTCAGGTCCGGCCGGGTGCGGACGGTCACGCCGCCGGGCCCGAGGCCGGGGCGCCCGACGGCGAGGCGGGCGATCCTCTCGGCCGCCCCGACGTACCGCTCGAGCAGCGTCGGCGACAGGTTTCCGACGGTGATGTTGTCGAACCCGAAGCTGGACGAGTCGTTCGGCAGCAGCGACGCCACGTCGACGTCGAGGGCCAGCAGGTCGCGCACCGCGTTGTGGTACTCGGTGCGGTTGAGCCGCCTGAACGTCTCCGAGCGCCCCGGATCGGGCGCCGCCGCGGCTTGAAGGTCGAGGGCCGCCTCGAGCGAGCCGATCGCCGCCGCGTAGGTCGCCTCGTCGGGCCGTCGGGCGGGGACGGGCGGCATCTGGCGGGCGCGCAGCTTCCGGACCACCCGCTCCCACACGTCGGTGTGGTCGGCCAGCGCCCCTTCGGCGACGGTGTCCAGGGCCAGGCCGGCGGTGCGGGTCCGGGTGTTGTGGCAGGTCAGGCAGTAGCGATCGACCACGGCCCGGTACGCGTCCGCCTCCGGCTCCGCGGCGGCGGCCGGCGCGGCCCCGATCGCGCCGGCGAGACCGGCGGCGGCCAGCACCCCCGCCACCGTCGGGCGGAATCTCCAACGTCGCCTCGGTTCGAGCATGGAAGTCCCCCGTCACGGGTTGCCAGGGCGGCCGTGACGTCCTTTCTGGCCCCCCTTTATACACCCATATCCGCCCAATCGAGTCGCCCGGGCCCCGAATCGATCCGTCGACGCCCCGAATCCGTCTTATCATGGTCAGTGGCGACGCCGCCGGCTCGCCCGACCTGGAGACGACATCACGAACCGGAGAAAGCGTGTCCGACAATCCACGCCCCTTCACCATCGATCCGGATCGCCGCGGGCGCGGCGTGCAGATCGCCCTCGTCGTGGCCGGAGTTCCGTTCGTGGTGTCGCTCGCGGGGCTGCTCCTCCGGTCCCCGCTCGCGGATCTGACCCTGCTCGAGGGCGGCCCGTTGGCGGTGGTCGCGGCCGCGAGCGGCGCCGTGCTGGCGCTGGTCGTCGCGGGGGCCTGGACCGTCGACTGGTGGACGGTCAGGAAACAGATACGGGCCCTGGCCGCGCTGGACCGCCAGCTCGAGGCGACGGGCAACGAGCTCGAGACCGAGCGGGCCCGGCACGCCATGGAGCTGAAGCTCAAGACGATGGCGCTCGAGGCCCCTTCGGATCCGGGACCCGATGGCGACCTCGATCTTCGGCCCGCCGTCCTCGACGCGGTCGCCGAGTCCCCGAAGCTGCCGGAACGGACGTCGTGACTCAACCGAACACCAACGACATCGTGACCGCCCTGGACCGCAGCATGCGCCGCGTGCGCCTGTCGCTGGTGCTCTACGGCGTCCCCTGCCTGATCTCGCTCGCCGGCCTGGGTCTTCGCGGCGCCTTGAGCGGCCTCTCGCCGAACCTGCCCGGCTACCTCGAGATCGCGGCGACCCTCACCGCGGTGGGCCTCCTGCTCGTCATCGTGGCGGGGTGGCTGGCCACGCGCCGCGCGCTCCGGCAACTCGACCTGAGGCTGCGCGAGTCCACCGCCCGCCTGACCCTCAATCGCCAGGAGATCGAGGCCGCCAAGGCCCGCCACGCGCTAGAACGGAAGATCAAGACCATGGAGCTCGAGCACGCCGTGGCGATCCGGGAGGCCCGCCTCCGGATTCGAGAGCTCGACCGCACGCTCGACGAGCGGGCCCCGGCCCAGGAGCCGGCCGGGGCCGGACTGCCGGCCGGCGCGGGGCCGCTGGCCGGG
>JAJEFC010000040.1 GCA_022820675.1 Vicinamibacteria bacterium
TGCCGGGCCCGATCAGGTTGCGCACGTCGTCCGTGCGGCCGACGGCGACGAACCGGCCCGCCCGGACCGCGAACGCCTCCGCGCGGGGCAACGCGTCGTCGACGGTGTAGACCCGGGCGTTGATCACCGCCAAGTCCGCGCGGTCCGCGTCGCCGGCGACGGGGACCGCCGCCTGCGACGGCTTCTCGTTCCGGGGCGCGTCGCCGGAAGTCTCAGCCATGTGGCCAGCCATTATACCGGGGAACGCCGGGCCGTACCTGAGGGGCGCTTCGTCAACCTCCACATTTGGTGTCGCGAGCGGCGCCGTGTTGGGTGATAATTGCCGTGGTTCGCGGCCCGCGTGCACCCGAGCTCGGCAGAGTGGCATGCGGAGAAGGAGCGCTCAGATGCCTCGAAACGTGGCCGGCGGCTGGCCGGTCGTCCTCGCCGTGCTCGGGCTCGCCGCGGCAGACTCCGCCGCCGCGCAGGAGCCGGCCGCCGCGCAGGAGCCGGCCGCCGCGGGCGGGGCGGACGCACCCTACGAGGTGCCCCGCACGCCGCACGGTCATCCGGATCTGGAAGGGTTCTGGTCGAACCAGACCTACACGCCGCTCGAGCGGCCGGAAGGGGTGACGGCCGAGTTCTACACCCCGGAGGAGGTCGCCGCCATCGAGGGCGGGCGCGCCGCGCGGGAGAGCGCCCAGACCGAGCCCGGCACCATCCCCGACGTCCACTACGACTTCACCCAGTTCGGGCTCGACCGCAGCCAGGCGGCGCGGGCGCAGAACCTCCGCACCTCGATGATCGTCGACCCGCCGGACGGGCGGCTGCCGCCGGTCAACGCGGCGGGAGAGCGCACGGCGGCGGCGCGGGCCGAGGCGCAGGCCCGGCTCGGCGGGCGATGGGACTCGGCCGAGGCCAACCAGCTCGACGACCGGTGCATCATGATGCGGGGCGTCGGCCCGCCGATGATGCCAGCCGGCTACAACGCCAACTACCACATCGTGCAGGCGGCCGACCACGTGATGATCCTGTCCGAGATGATCCACGACGCGCGCATCATCCCGCTCGACGATCCGGAGGCGCCGCCGGCGGGCCTGCAGCAGTGGATCGGCCTGTCGCGGGGGCGCTGGGAGGGCGACACCCTCGTCGTGGAGACCTCCAACTTCAACGGCAAGAACCCGTTCCAGGGGTCCGGGGACCGGATGACGGTGACCGAGCGCCTCACCCGGGTGTCGGACGACGTCATCGAGTACCGGTTCACGGTGGACGATCCGGGGACGTGGGACCGCCCGTGGACGGCCGTGAACCTGATGCAGAGGACGCGGGGGCCGCTGTTCGAGTTCGCCTGCCACGAGGGCAACTACGGGCTGTACAACACGCTGGTCGGCGCCCGTCTCGAAGAGCGGCTCGCGGCCGAGGCGGCGGCGGAAGCGGAGCAGGCCGAGGCCGGTCCGCGGTGAAGCCCTGCGTTGCGCCGCACCCGAAGGGCGCCGGCGAACGGCCGGGGCGCTCGCCTGACAAGGCGTGAGGAGGGCGCATATCGGGCGTACGGCAACCGCGGACTGCCAGGCAGTCCGTCCGAACAGCGCAGTCAGGCGAGATGCACCGCCGCTGGAACCCAGCGGGGACTTCGCCGCGGGCTGCCAGGGACAGGTGAACATGGCGATGCGCACTCTCGCAGCGACGATGACGTTGGCGGCCGCCGTCGCGCTGGCCGCGTTCCCCGCGGCGGGCCAGACCGCCGAGTACCAGGCGCCCCGGACGCCGGACGGCCGCCCCGACCTGAACGGGATCTGGCAGGCGATGAACTCCGCCCACTGGGACGTCGAGCCGCACTCGGCGGGACCGAGCGTGGTGCGCGAGCTGGGAGCGCTGTCGGCGGTGCCGGCCGGCCTCGGGGTCATCGTCGACGGCGGCGCGATCCCGTACACGCCGGAGGCCCTGGCGCAGCGGGACGAGAACCGCGCCAACCGGCTCGAGCGCGACCCCGCCATCAAGTGCTACCTCCCGGGCACGCCGCGCGGCATGTACATGCCGTTCCCCTTCCAGATCATCCAGAGCCGGGACCACGTCATGATGCTCTTCGAGTTCGCCGGCGCGGTGCGCACGGTGTACATGACGGACCAGATGGACGCCCCCGCCGACAGTTGGATGGGGTGGTCGAACGGGCACTGGGACGGCGACACGCTGGTCATCGAGACGACCGGGTTCTACGGCCAGACCTGGTTCGACCAGTCCGGCAACCATCACAGCGAGGCGATGCGCGTGGTGGAGCGCATCACCCCGCGGAGCCCCGAGACGCTCTGGTACGAGGCCACCATGGAGGACCCGAACGTCTTCACGCGGCCGTGGACGATACGGATGCCCCTGTATCGGCGGGTGGAGGAGAACGCGCGCATCCTCGAGTTCAGGTGCGTCGAGTTCGTCGAGGATCTGATCTACGGGCACCTCCGCAAGCAGCCCGAAGACGACGGCCGGTAACCGTTTCAGGAGGGAACCATGCGCACGAAGCTCGCTTGCGCCGTCGTCGCCGCGGGGGTGCTGCTCGCGGCCGCTCCGGCGTCGACCCATCACGCCTTCTCTGCCGAGTTCGACATCGAGAGGCCGCTCACCCTGACCGGCAAGCTCGTCCGGTGGGAGATGATCAACCCGCACTCCTGGTTCCACATGGACATCGAGAACGAGGAGGGTGAGCTGGTGCGGTGGATGATCGAAGGGGGGAGCCCCAACGAGCTCATCCGCAACGGAGTCACGAAGAACACCCTCGATATCGGCATCGAGCTGACCGTCGAGGGCTACTACGCCAAGGACGGGACGCCCAAGGGCGTGGGCAGGAACTTCCTGCTCGCCAACGGCGACCGGCTGTTCCTCGGGGGGTCGGCCCCGCCGGTCGCGCCCGCCGTTCGCTAGCGGCCCGGCCGTGAAGTTCGTGAACGGCTCGGATCGCGGCAAATGCGTGTAGACACTGAAGAGCCGTCGATCGGAATCATTCCACGAACCACAGTTCCGGGACACTGGCGGCCCGCGGTGGAGGCTCGCGCCGCATCGCCGCTGGAGTGCAGCGGGGACCTTCGCCCACGGGCGCCGGCCGGGAATCGTCGCGTTGCGGCCCGGATGGCCGCGCAGTCAATGCTCCAGTCGTTTCGCGCCTCCCAGGGGGTGCGAACGCCTGGATGGCGAAAACAGGGAGACATCGACATGCGGACCATCATCGTGGCGGCGGGTGTCGTCGGACTGGCGCTGGCCGGCGCCGGCGGCGCGGCGGCCCAGGACGTTCCGACCTACAACGAGCACGTCGGCCCCATCCTGCTCGACAACTGCGCGAGCTGCCACCGGCCGAACCAGGTGGCGCCGATGTCGCTGCTGTCCTACCGGGACGCGCGGCCGTGGGCGCGCGCGATCAAGGCGAAGGTCGAGGCGCGCGAGATGCCGCCGTGGTTCGCCGACCCGCGCTTCGGCGAGTTCTCGAACGACACGAGCCTGAGCGACGAGCAGATCGAGACGATCGCCGCGTGGGCGGACGGCGGCGCCCCCGAGGGCGCCGGACCGGCCCCCGAGCCCCCGCGCTTCTCGGCCGCGGGCTGGAGCCATCCGTCGGGCGAGGAGCCCGACTACGTCATCGAGTTCCCCATCGCGTGGCAGATCGACGCCGAGGGGGAGACGCCCAACTTCAACCTCTACACGCCGCTGCCGTTCGACGACGTGATGACGGTGTCGGCGACCCAGGTGCGGCCCGGCAACTACGCGGCGACCCACCACATCACCACCGGCCTCGTCAACATGCCGACGGGCATGGTGCTCGGCCGGGGGCCGGCGTGGGCCGGCGGTCCCGAGGTCGACTACGTGCCGGTGCGGGACCCGGACGTCGACGCCGAGGAGGTGGCGAGGCTGACCGCGGACGGGCGGGCCCAGCGTCGCGAGCTGACCGCCGAGCAGCGTGAGGAGGCCGCCGCGCAGCGCGCCGGCTTCGGTCCGTACATTCCCGGCGTCGGCGCCGACGTGGCCCGGCCCGGCCAGGTGCGGGAGATCCGCGGGGACCTGTTCGACTACATCATCTGGAACCTGCACTACCAGGCCACCGGCAAGCCGGAGACGTCGCGGCCCTCGATCGGGGCGTGGCTCGCCACCGAGGAGCGGTCGCAGCGGGTGCGGAGCCTCAGCCTCAACGAGACCACCTCGGAGAACGCGCAGTTGGTCGCGCCGCCGCCGCTGACGCCCGAGGAGCGCCGGGCCAGGGCCGCCTCGCGTCAGGTGGGACAGGGGCTGAACCCGCTGCTCGCGCCGATTCCCCCCAACGACGGGAACTGGACGGTGACCGGCATCGGGGGCTTCCAGAACGACGCGATCATCCAGTCGATGTTCGTGCACGCCCACGTCCGCGGCAAGGACTTCACCTGGGTCCTGACGTATCCCGACGGCCGCGAGGAGATACTGCTGCGGGTCCCCAACTACGACTTCGACTGGCAGTTCGAGTACGAGCTGGCCGAGCCCATCCGGGTGCCGGCGGGCACCACCGTGAAGTCGATCGCCCGCTACGACAACTCGCGCAACAACCGGCGCAACCCGGCTCCCCACAAGGAGGTCTACTGGTCGGAGCAGAGCTGGGACGACATGTACCTGACCAACGTCAACTACACGCTGGTCGACGAGGCCCCGGCCGACGACGACTAGGCAGCCTGGCCGGCGCCGTGCACGGAGGCAGGACGGGGGCGGCCGATCGAGCCGCCCCCGTTCCGTTTCCGGGAGCCGGCGGCGAGGCCGCCGGGCTCTCGCCGCGGGCTCCGGCGCGTCGACGCGGACTCGATGCCGGGGCGGGCTCGCAAGCCGCGGGAAACCGGCGGCCGCAATGCGGCTGCACGTCAGGATGACGCGTGGCCGGCAGGTGCTCCGGCTCGTGAGCCGGGAAACCGGCCGTGACGGAGGGCAGTCGACAACCTGGCGTCGATCAGTGTTCCAGAGCCCCACGGATCCCGCGGGGACGCGCACAGGAGACATCATCAATGCGGAATGCGGTCCTGTCGGTTTGCGTGCTCCTGATCCTCGCTCCGGCCGGGGCGGCGCAGACGCCCGCCGAGCTGGAGGCCGAGCCCATCGTCAAGCTGCAGCCCGGCGAGACCGAGGTGGAGGGCCAGTGCCTGACCGAGCAGGAGCTTGACCTCATCGCCCGGCTCAACGCCCTGCGGCGCCCGACCCTCGGGGTCGAGGGCGACGCCGAGGGCGACGACCCCGCCCCGTTCGATCCGCATTACTTCGTCGGGCGCTGGGAGGTCGAGGGCGTGCTGCCCGACTCGCCCCTCGCCGAGTCGAGCGAGTTCGTGGGGACCGAGACGGTGCGCCACGTGGAGGGGTGCACGTACGCCAGCACCATCGAGGCGTCCACCTTCGACGGCGACGTGACGGTCGAATCCATCCTCGTGTACGACCGGCGCATCAGGTACCTGGTGCGGCTCGAGGAGGACAGCCGCGGCTGGGAGCTCCTCAAGGTGGGCCGGCTCGGGGGCGACCCCGGCGGCTACTTCTCCCACCACTGGGAGGCGGCCCCGATCGAGCACGGGGGGAGCCGGGTCCGGCTCGCCGGCCGCACGTTCATGCTGTCGCCCTTCCACTACGACGTCCGCATGCGCATGTCCGTCGACGGAGAGCCGTTCGTCAACCACGGGACGCTACGCTGGCGGCGCCTCGACGAGGAGCCGTAAGGTCCCGACCGACGCTACGTTCGCGCACACACGCGATTCCGGCCAACCGTTCACTGTCCCTCCCGTTTGTGCGCGGACAGCCAGCGAACGTCCACCGCGAACGAACCGACCAGCAGGACCAGGGTGAGCGCCGCCGCCGCGGCGGCGAGTGCCACCGGAACGACGGGGGCGAGGCAGACGACGAGGGCGACGCCCTGGGCGACGCATCCCGCCTTGCGGCGGAGCCGTTGGGGCAGGGGAGCCCGCAGCCACGGCAACGGCCAGCCGGCCGCGACGAACAGGTAGCGCGGCGCCGCGAGCAGCAGAATCCAGGCGTCGAGGCGCCCGCTCCGCCACACCAGCGCGGCCAGGACCAGCATCAGGAACGAGTCGAGCTCCATGTCGAAGCGGGCGCCGAAGGCGGTCCCGGTGCCGGTGCGCCGCGCCACCAGCCCGTCGACCCCGTCGAGGCAGAGGGCGGCGACGGCCATGCCGATGATCCACCAGAGGCCGGCGCCGGAGAGGGCCTGCGCGTGCGGTACGAGCGCGGCGAGCGAGAGGACCAAGGCGGCACGACCGACCGTGACCCGGTTGGCCGGACCCAACCCGGGCCACGGCTGCGGGGGCAGGAGGCACTGGACGGCGGCGGCGAAGAAGCCGTAGGCGGCCACCGCGGTCGGAAGATACTCGCCGCGCGGCAACTCCAGCCGCCGGGCGGTGGTTCCGGCGACGAGCAGCAGCGGCACCAAGCCAAGAGCCAGTTCCGCAGTCACGCGGCTGCGCCCGTGGACGGGCCGACCGCCCTTGCGCGACGCAGCAGACTGCACCGCGCCGCCGTGAGGGGTCACCGCGGTGGGCGCGCCGGGCGGTCAATCGGCGAGTCCGGTCGCGTCAGCTCGGCGACGATATCGCTCACCACGGCGATGATCTCGCCCTGCGTCTCGGTCAGCACGGTCCGCGCGGCGCCGATCTCGCCTTGCAGCTCGGTCCGCAAGGCGCCGATCTCGCCCCGCAGCTCGGTGCGGATCGCGGCGCGGTCCAGCGTGGCGTTTTGCAGCTCGGTCCGCAAGCTGCCGAGCGCGAGCCGCGTCTCGAACCCTTGAAGCAACAGCGCAAGGAACAACGCGACCATCAGCCCAACGATCCATCGACTGATCCGGTCAGCGTCTCGAGCTCGCATGTCCGCCCGGTCGGCGGCGCGTTCGGACTGAGAGGCGGCGCGGTCTGCCTGGCTCGCCGCAGCGTCGGCGCGTTCGGCGGGGGTCGTCATGGCTCTTCATGTTACTACGCCCCTCTGAACGTCGGCGAACACGGGCGCTCGGTCGCGGTCAGTGCCCGGCGCAGGATGTCGTGGCCGGTGTGGTCTGATAAGGTGTCGCCGCTGAACTCGCGATGGCGGAGCCGATCACCGCACGTCAGTTCTGGATCGAGGCGCCGGGCTGCGGCGCTATCCTCGACGCGCGCCTGCCCGAGCGGCGGGACGGCTAGGTGTCGATCCGCGCCCTGTACTCGGGCATCAGCCGCGGGACCGAGGCGCTGGTGTTCCGTGGCGAGGTGCCGCCGTCACAGTATCAGGCGATGCGGGCGCCGTTCCAGGAGGGGGAGTTCCCGGGCCCCGTCAAGTACGGCTACAGCAGCGTCGGGCGGGTCGTCGAGGGTCCCGACGGTCTCGTCGGGCAGGTGGTCTTCTGCCTCTATCCCCATCAGGATCGATACACGGTGCCTCCGAGTGCGGTCACGCGCGTGCCGGCGGGGGTGCCGCCGGGCCGCGCGGTGCTCGCGGCCAACCTGGAGACCGCTGTCAACGTGCTGTGGGACGCCTGCCCCGTCGTGGGCGACCGCATCGTCGTCGTGGGCGGGGGGGTGGTGGGGCTACTCTGCGCCTGGCTCTGCCGGGGGCTCCCCGGCGCCGAGCTGACCCTGGTCGATCCGAACACCGCGCGGGCCCCGGTCGCCGCCGCGCTGGACGTCCCCTTCCGGACCGCGGCGCCGAGGGGGGCCGACGCCGACCTCGTCATCCACGCCAGCGGCCATCCCGACGGGCTGGCCGCGGCCCTCGCGGCGGCGGGCGTGGAGGGGACCATCGTCGAGGCGAGCTGGTACGGCGACCGGCCGGTGCCGCTGCCGCTGGGCGAGGCTTTCCACGCGCGCAGGCTCACGGTTCGTAGCAGCCAGGTCGGGCGGCTGCCGGCCTACCGTACGCCGCGGTGGGACCATGCGCGCCGGCTCGCCCTGGCCATGTCGCTGCTCGCCGACGCGCGGCTCGACGTCCTGATCACGGGCGAGGACCGGTTCGAGAACCTGCCGGCAGTCATGGCCGGTCTGAGCGGTTCGCCCAAGGACACCCTCTGCCATCGCATCCGCTACTGACTCTCGACCCAGGGAACCATGTACAGCCTCAACGTTCGCGACCACTTCATGATTGCCCACAGCTTCGAGGGAGAGGTCTTCGGTCCCGCCCAACGCCTGCACGGGGCCACCTACGTCGTCGACGCCACGTTCCGCCGCGCGGAGCTGGACGACGACGGCCTCGTGGTGGACATCGGGTTGGCGAGCCGGCGCCTCGGCGAGGTCCTCGCGGCGATGAACTACCGCAACCTCGACGAGGAGCCGACGTTCGCGGGGCGGAACACGTCGACCGAGTTCCTGGCCCGGCATATCTTCGACCACCTCGCCCGGGACGCGCGGGAGGGCCGTCTGGGGGAGGGCGCGCGCGGCATCGCCTCGATCTGCGTCACCCTGCGCGAGTCGCACGTCGCGTGGGGCAGCTACGAAGGTCCCGTGTGACCGAGGTTCGCCTGCACGTCGTCGTGCCCGGCTCGATCGACCAGCAGACCGGAGGGTACATCTACGACCGCCGGATGGTCGACGGGCTGCGGGCCGCGGGCTGGCAGGTCGCCGTGCACAGCCTCGCCGGGGCCTTCCCCGCGACCGACGACGGCGCCCGCGGGCGGCTGGCGGCGGCGCTGGCCGGC
>JAJEFC010000095.1 GCA_022820675.1 Vicinamibacteria bacterium
GGTCTCGGCGGCGCCGCTGGAGGTGCCGCGCCTCGGCGAGGCTGCCATCGACGGGCTCGCGCTGGCCGTGGCCGCGGGCGCGGCCTCCGTCTATGCGATCGGCTGCGGCCTCCCGGCGGCGTGGCGCGCGAGCCGGACCGCCCCGGCCGCAGTCATGAAGAGCGACGCGCGGGCCGGGAGCGACCGGGCATGGCATCGGCTCGGCGACCTGCTGGTGGGTGCCCAGGTCGCGCTGACCGTCGTGCTTCTGGTGGCGGGGGGGCTGCTGCTGGCCAGCTTCGTGCGCGTGATGCAGGTCGATCGGGGCTTCGAGCCGGCCTCGGTCGTCGCCTTCGACGTGAATCTGCCGGGCTCCCGCTACGACGCCGGCCGCCGTGCGCTGTTCCTGGACGATCTCCTGGAGCGGCTGGCGGGCGCGCCGGTCGTCGCGTCGGTCGGGATCACCCAGCGTCTGCCGTTGGAAGGGGAAGCGATGGTCGAGGCCCTCGTTCCGGCGGGCGAGGCGCCCCCGGACGCGGCCGAGCTGGCCGCCCTGGTCGGCAACTATCTCCTTGTCAGCCCGGGCTACTTTCGGACCCTCGGCCTCGTCCTGACGCGCGGCCGCCTTTTCACCGCGCAGGATCGCAACCGTCCGGTCGCCATCGTCACCGCGCAAACGGCGTCGCGGCTGTGGCCCGGCCAGGATCCGATCGGCCGGCGCTTCGTCCGGGGAAACAGTCCGGACCGCCCTTCGCAAGAGGTGGTCGGGGTGGTCGGCGACGCGCGGATCCTCGGGCTCGACGTCGATCCCGGTCTCGTCGCCTACCTCCCTTACTGGGAGCTCGCGCCGGCGTCGGTGACCTTGGTCGCTCGCGGCGGGGCGGACACCGGCACGATCATCACGTCGGTGCGCGAGTCCGTGCGGGGTCTCGACCCGCTGCTTCCCGTCGGCAACGTGCGGGTGCTCGACGACGTGCTCGCGGCGAGCGTCGCGATTCGGCGTTTCCTGTTGCAGGTGACGGCCGGCTTCGCGGCCGGCGCGCTTGTGCTCGTCTGCCTCGGTGTCTTCGGCACGGTGTCCCAGCGCGCCGTCCGCCGCCGACGCGAGTTCGCCATCCGGCTGGCCCTCGGCGCCACGCGGGGCCGCATCGTCCGCCGCGTGTGTGCGCAGGGGTTGCGGCCGGTCGCCGCGGGCCTGGCCGCCGGCCTCGTCCTGGGCCTCGCGGCCGCCCGGTTCATCGACGCGCTGCTGTTCGGGGTCGCCCCCCTCGACCCCGTGGTGCTCGGCGGTGCCGCCCTCGTGATGCTCGGGTTCGCCGCCGGCGCGTGTGTCGTGCCGGCCACCCGCGCCGTCCGGGCGCCGCCGGCCCGGACGCTGCACGCCGAGTGAACCGCCGTCATCATCAGGGATCCTGACAAGATACGCCCCGAGTCACCGCCGTCCCGGGATCCCGACGAGAGCCGCGCTGCACCCGACCGGCGAGGCTGGTGACCACCACCTGGCGCCGTCCGGCGCCGGGGTGCCGACGCCCGCCGTCCGCGGCGGCAGCCGGCGTCACCTGGCGGGCGGCCTCGCGTCGGGAGTCCGGGAACCGCCCGATCAGATCGCCGATCCGCGGCGCCGCGAGCGCGGGCTCTCCTCCTCCTCCTCCTCCTCGGCCGGCTCGACCGTCAGGGACGTCTCGGCGCGGTCGCGCACGATCGTGACGCCGAACGCCGCGCCCGGCTCGAGGCGCGCGAGCTGCCGGCGAAGCGCCCGGAGATCGTCGACCGCCTGCCCGTCGATCGCGGTGATGACGTCACCGGCGCGCAGGCCCGCGGCCGCTCCCGGGGTGCCGTCGTCGACATGCTCGACGAGGATGCCCGCCTCGGTCCCGAAGTACTCGGCGAGCTGCCCGCGGACCGACTCGGCGCGGATGCCCAGTCGGGCGCGCCCCGCACGCCGCGTCGCAAAGCCGCGGAAGACCTCGGGCAACCCGCGAAGCACCGCGAGCTCCTCCGACTCGGCGAACTCCCTGGCCCGTTCCTCGATCTCGGCGCGGCGATCCTCGAGCTCGTCCACCTCCACGCGGATGCGGTCGGCGAACCCCCGCGGCACGCGGGCCGCCCGGCCCGAGCTCTCCGCCGGCGTGACGTTCAGCGTCACCGGCGACCCGTCCCGCAGCACGCGCACCGGTGCGGCCCGGCCGGCCGGCGTCTCCTCGACGAGCCGCGCCAACTGGCGGGCGCCGCGCACGCGCTCGCCGTCGAACTCGACGATGACGTCTCCCGCCTCGATGCCGGCGGCCTCGGCGGGGCCGTCGGCGCGCACGTCCGTCACCACCGCGCCCTCGGCGCCTTCGGCGGCTTCCTCGACGTCACGCACCGAGACGCCGATCTCGGGGCGTGACCCGCCGATCTCGAGCCGCCTCACCACCGTGCGCTCCGCCTCCTCGCGCTCCTCCTGTGTCGTTGCCTCCGCTCCCGACGCGAACGCCGGCGCCGCCAGCGCCGCCAGCACCGCGATGCTCCACAGCCTCCTTCTCGTGCAGGTCGTCGTCGCCATGTCGATTGATCCCTCCCCCGGATCGTGGGGTCGTGACGCGAGCTCGCCGATCCGCGTCCCCCTGTCGAGTTAGGACGCCGCCGCCGACCGGTTGGCCGGGAAGGCGAACGTGCGGAGCGCGGCGAACCCGCGACCGCCTCGGACGAAGCCGTCGTGAACGTGGGTCGGGCGTGCGTGCAGATGGGGTCGTCGACCGCGGGGAACCGGGTTGCCCCGGACGAGCGCCGGGCGCGATTCCCCGCTCGGCGGCCGCTGACGAGGCGGCCGACGGGGCGCCGGGGCCGGCGGTCGGCCCCGGCGGAACGGGAGGCGGCTACTGCGCCTCGGTGATCATGATGCCGTCGAGATCGTCGGTGTCGCTGGGAAGCTCCATGCTGCCGGCCGGCACGTCGTTCTTCTGCAGCATGTAGGCGGAGATGTCCGCGTAGCCGGACGGGCTCAGGCTGGCCGGGGCGCCCTGCGGCATGGTGGTGCGGATGGCGGTGTACATGTCGCCCATCGACAGCTCGCTCCACCGGAAGAAGAAGGCCGAGCCGATCAGCGACGGCGCGATGCCGTCACCCATGAGGTCGTCGAGGTGGCATGCCGCGCACTCCTGGTCGTAGGTGCGCTGGCCGCGGGCCGCCTGCTCCTCGGTGTACACGCCGTCCCAGATCGTCTGGTCCTGGGCGGCGGTCGTCGTCGTGATGGCTGCGGCAAGGAAGAACGTCGCAAGCAGGCACACCGCGTGAGCGCGGCGACCGGAGTTGGGGGACGGATTCCGCATTTCTCTCATACCTCGTCTGTCTGGGGGCGGTCAGAGGCGGCATGCGCCGCCCGGTTGACGCCGGTTGCCGAAGAGTGCACGCGGCAGGCGCCGTCGTACGCACTTTCACAGGGCCTCGATCGACCGGCACGGCGCGGCCTGGCGCCGGGGCGCGACCGCGGGCGGGGCGACAGAGACCGAATCCGACGGTGAACTATATCATCCCCGGTTGCGGTTCCCCCCAGTTCCCCCCAGGGGCGCGCCCGGGCTGCCCTCGGGCTCCGCTCGTACGCCAGCGCGGCGCTGCCAAACAACGGCGGTGCGCCCCCGGCCACCGCGTCGCTCCGCGACCCTCGATCGGGCCGCGTGCACTTCCGGCGGCGCCCCCACAGCCCTCAGAGGCCCCGCTCGTAACCAGGGCTGTGCCGCCAGCAACGGCGGGCGGCCCAAGCGCCGCGCGACCCGCGGTCGGGGCCCCGTGCACTTCGGTGGGAGCGGCCGACAGTAGCAGTCATTGCCGGCGAACCGCCCGGACCGCCCGCCGCTCGCGGGCTCGACCGGCTTACTTGCCGTCGATCAGGTTGCCGATGCCGAGCGCGTGGTCCAGCACCGAGCCCTCGCCCTGCCGGCGCCCGCCGGTCTGCGGCGCCGCCTTGTAGATGCGGTCGGCGAGGCGGCTCAGGGGCAGCGACTGCAGCCACACCTGGCCGGGGCCGGTGAGGTTGGCGAAGAACAGCCCCTCGCCGCCGAACAGCGCGGTCTTGATGCCGCCCACCCACTGGATGTCGTAGCTCACGGTAGGCTGCAGGGCCACGAGGCAGCCGGTGTCGACGCGCAACGTCTCGCCCGGATCGAGGTCCAGTTGGTGGACGCTGCCCCCCGCGTGCAGGAACGAGAGGCCGTCGCCCTCGAGACGCTGCATGATGAAGCCCTCGCCGCCGAACAGGCCGACCCCGATCTTCTTCTGGAAGGCGATGCCGATGGAGACGCCCTTGGCCGCGCAGAGGAAGGCGTCCTTCTGGCAGATCAGCTCGCCCCCGAGCTGGCTCAGGTCCATGGGCAGGATCTTGCCGGCGTACGGCGCCGCGAAGGCCACCCGCGCCTTCCCGTGGGCGTTGTTGGTGAACACCGTCATGAACAGGCTCTCGCCGGTGAGCAGCCGCTTGCCGGCGCCCAGCAGCTTGTTCATGAACCCGCCCCGGGGCGGCTCGCTGCCGTCCCCGAACACCGTCTCCATGGCGATGCCGCCGTGCATGTACATCATCCCGCCCGCTTCCGCGACCGCGCTCTCGCCGGGGTCGAGCTCGATCTCGACGTACTGCATCTCGACGCCCTGCACGTGGTAGTCGATCTCGTGGGCGATGCGGCCCGCCGGCACCGGCAGCACCGCCAGGGTCTCCGCCGGCAGGTGGGTCCGCAGGCCGGGGACGTCGCCGAGGGGGGTCCAGTTGGCCATGCCGGCGGTGTAGACGAGGGTCGACGCGTCGGCGTCGCCGTTCCGGATGTCCGTGGCGAGCTGGGCCTCCGACATCGGGCCGACCTGGTTTCCGCCCTCGGCCCGGTACCACTGTTGGTCCGACATCGACTCTCTCCTGTCCTCACGCCGTCAGTCGGTGCGATGCGGCGCGCCGCTTCTGGCGTCGGTGCGACATCGCCTCTCGTTGCCGTCACGCCGTTCGTCGTCACGCCGCCGGCCCTGCCCGGCGCCCGGCTCGACCGCGACGCCATGCATCGTCACGCCGCCGGCCCCGCCCGGCGCCCGGGCTCGATGGCGTCGCCGCGGGCGCGTGCTATTCTGGCAGGCCTTCGCAGGCTCGGCGCCGTTCCCGACCGGCGCCTGCGCGTCGCTTCCCGTCGGGCGCCTGCGGCGTCGCTTCCGTCGGACGCTTGCGCGTCGCTCCGTCGGGCGCCTGCGCGTCGCTCCGTCGGGCGCCTGCGCGGCGTTCTCGTCGGGCGCCTGCGCGTCGTTCCCGTCGGGCGCTTGCGCATCCCCACGGTCGGGGGGCGCTCTTCGACAGGTCGGCTCATCGATACAGTGAGAGCATACGCGACAGGCGGCGCCGCAGTTCCCCCCGATCGCGCGATGGAACGGGAGACAGCGACCCGGGTGAAGGGCGTCGGCACGGTTCCCGCCGGCCCGGCGCCCGGGACTTGCGAGGTCAGCAACCGGTTCTTCGCCCAACTGGCGTCGCTCGTCCGTCTCCGGGCCGTCAAGCTGCACCGCCTGCAGGTCGACCTCGTCGCCGCGGTGCCCCGCCTGCCGTGCCTGGACCTCGAGGCGGTGCTGCACGAGGGCATCGCTCCGCGCGCCGCCGCCTGCGTAGAGGACCCCGAGAGCGGCGAGCTGTACGAGCTGGTGCTGACGCCGTCTCGCCGCCGCATCGAGATCGACCCCGCCTCGACCCTGCACGAGCACACCGAGGCGGGGCAGGCGCGGCTCATCGCCTTGCTGCGCACGCGGTTTCCCGACTTCACGGTGACGGTCGACGGGGTGTCCTGGCTCCGCGGCGACCGCCGGGTGGCGCGGGCGTGCCGGGCCCAGGTCACCTTGCGCGAGGTCCTCCTGGGGGCCGACTTCGACCGCACCGCCCGCGGGGTCGAGCGGCTTCGGACGGTGGCGACGTCGATGGCGAAGCACTCGCGCGTGGCGTCGTGGAGCGTCCGAACCGTCACCGGGCCCCTCCTCGCCGCGGTGGGGTTCGTCGTCTACCAGGGCCTGGGCCGCCTCGCGCCGGAGCTGGGCGAGCCCGCCGTCGACGCGCTGCAGGCGCTGGTCCTGGGCGTCGTCGGCGCCGCGTTCCTCTACTACGGCCTGCGCGCGGTCCACCTCACGGAGATGGCCAACCGGGTGTGGAAGCGCGCGGCCGAGTACGGCCTCATCGTCGACGAGCGCCGGCGCCTCGCCGGGGGCGGGGAGCCCGCCGAGTGTCGCGACGGGTCGGCCGATGCCGGCCGGGCGCCGTCGGCGCCGGGGGATACCCGCGGTCCGACCCGTGAACCCCCCGCCGGGAAGCGGGGAGGCCGCAACGGCGGCGTTTCCCCGCCAGGAGTCGGCGCCATGGAACGGCACGGACTCCCGGCGGGTTGGTTGGGCGCCAAGTCGCGCCGCAGGACGACGATTGGCGGGCTGGCCGGACCCGGTCGGACCGCCGCGCCTCGTCAGGGCTGATCCGTCAGCGGCAGCAGCAGCCGGCTTCCCGGCGGCCGCTGCACGTCGAACGCCTTCAGCGTGTAGTTCACCAGGGTGTAGTGGCCGATCAGGCCCGCGAGGTCCATGATGCCCTGGTTGCCGAAGAGCCTCTGGGCGGCCTCGAAGGTCTCCCGGCTGAGCTTCGGCTCGCGGATCAGCTCGCGGGTGGCCTGGACGATCGTGCGCTCCACCTCGCCGAATCCCGGCAGGCCGTCGCCCTCCGCCACCGGGCGGTCATGGCGGACCAGGTCGATGATCTCCGCCTCGAGCCCGGCCTGGAGCCCCAGCCCCTCGTGGGCCGACCACTCGTACTGGCTGTCGAGCGACCGCGCCGCGGTCAGGATGGCCAGCTCCGCCAGCCGCTGGTCCCGCGCCCCGTCCGCGCCGAAGCGCAGGTAGGTGCTGGCCGGGAACAGGTGCTCGGCCATCGGCGGGCTGTACATCCACATCCCGATGGGGCCCCGCAGCCCGGTGGAGTAGCGGCTGTCCGGGTTCACGATGATGTCGAAGACGCGCTGGCCCTCCGCGTCGAGGTCCTCGCGCTGGATGGTGGGCAGCCGTGCCCACGAGTCCTCGTGGATGTCCGACGGTATGTCGGCCGGGGTGACCTCGCGGGGCGTGAACGCCTCCTGGCCGGCCGCTTCGCCGGCGCCGGCGGCAGCGGGCGTGCCGATGGTGACGTAGAGTCCGCCCGCCGCGAGCAGGGCGGCGGAGCCGAGGACGACGAGTCTGCGCAACATCTGGAAGCCTCCAATCGAAGGCGCCGCGAGGCCGCGGCGCGGTCTGGGCGCGGGAGCGGCGTGGATCGACGGTTCCGGACGCCGTCCGCCCGGTCCTCCGCCGATCCGCCCGTATGCTCTCCCGGTACGGCCCGCGGTGCAAGCTGGCCTGCCAACCGTCGCTCTCGGCTCCGCTTGGCGCCAACCAACCCTCCGGGAATCCGTGCCGTTCTTCGGCGACTCCTCGCCCGCCCCGTCATCCCCTGCGGCTCCGCCGGGCGCCCAACGAATCCTCCCGGAGTCCGCGCCGTTCTACGGCGGAGACTCCTGGCCCGCCAACCGTCGCTTTCGGCTCCGGCGTCCAAACCCCAAGGGAGTCCGCGTCTCCTCCGGACCCGTTCTACGGCCCCGACTCCCCGCCGGTCGCCGGCCCCGGCGAGCCGGCCGTGGCGCCACCCGCTCGTCGTGGCGCGGGCTGTCGGCGTCGCGCGCTCACGCGCGACCCACAAACGTCCAGCTCGCGAGCCGGTCGCGGCAGGTGCAGAACCGCCCGAGCCGGCAGAGCGCGATCTCTTCCACCGGGAAGTCGAACGGCGCGGTCGAGAGCGGCCGCGGGCCGATGCCGACGGTCACGTGCGGATCGTAGCGGCGGTAGCTCGACCGAACGCGGAACCCCTCGACCCACGCGACGTCGGCGGGCCGGGCCGGCGCCCCGTCCGCCTGGAACGCGTCGGCGTCGCCCGCCGCCTCCTCGTCCCGGAGGGCATCCATCAGCGCCTCGTGAAGCCGCCGGAGCGGCGCAGACGGCTCGACGGTGAGGACCTGCGAGGTGCGGCCGGGCCGCGCGCCGGTGACGCGCGCCTCGAACGCCTCGAACCGGCCCACGACGCCGCCGACGAGCCGGCGCACCTCGGCCAGCCGCCCGCGCCGCACGAAGTGCTGGCTCAGGGTGACGTGAGGATGATGCGTCGCGTCGAACCGGAACCCGGCGTCCGGCGCGTGGTCGAACTCCGCGTTCAGGTGCTCGACGACGGTCCGCGCGTCGCCGGAGAGCAGGATGGCGATGTCGACGGCGATGGGCATGATGACGACCGGGGACGTGCGGCGATCTGGCCCTCGGGACAGAACGACGACCAGGCAGGCGGTCGTGACGTTCGGGGCCCGGTCGTCGGGCCGTGCGGCGACGGGGCCCTCGGGACAGAACGACGGAGGGGCCTGCCGACTGCGACGCAGCCTGTTGCGGCAACTCCTGCGCCCGGAGGCGCCAGCGTAGTCGCGGACGTCCTCGGGACGGTGACGGGATTACCATGCCACGTGCCGAGCGCAGAAGCCCGCGAAGAGCGTGCTGCATCCGAGCGGAGAAGCCCGCGAAGAGCGTGCTGCATCCGGGTGTGGTCGGCGACTTTCATGTCGATCGCTGGCCCACCTCCTGCAACGCCTGCCGCAACGCCTCGACGAGCATGGCGTTCTCCTCGTCGGTCCCGACGGTGATGCGCAGGCTCTCGGCCAGCGCCGGCTCGTCGAAGTAGCGCACGATCACGCCCAACGCCTCGAGCCGACGGTGGACGCGGGCGGCGTTGCCGGCCGGCGGCCGGACGAGCAGGAAGTTGGCCTGGCTGGGCCACACCCGGCACCCCAGCTCCTGGAGGCGCCCGGCCAGGCGGCGGCGGCTCTCGACGATCCGGCCGGCGACCCGCTCCGCGTAGGCGGTGTCGCGGATGGCCGCGGCCCCCACCCGGTCGGCCACTGCGCCGACGTTGTAGCTGTCCTTCACTTTCCCGAGCCCCTCGATGACCGCGGGCGGGGCAACCGCGTAGCCGAGGCGGAGCCCGGCCAGCCCGTGGCTCTTCGACAGCGTCCGCAGGACGACGACGTTCGAGCGCCGCCGGACGAGGTCGAGGGCGTCGGCCTCGGCGAAGGCGACGTAGGCCTCGTCGATCACCAGCAGGCCGTCGAGCGAGTCGGCCAGACCGGCGAGGGTGGATGTCTGCGCGGCGGTCCCCGACGGGCTGTTGGGGTTGGCCACGAACGTCAGCGCCCCGCCAGCCTCGGCGAGGGCCGCGACGGGCAGGACGAAGTCGGGGGCGAAGGGCACCTCGACCACCGGGGCCTCCTGGATGCCCGCGAGGGTGCGGTACAGCACGTACGTCGGGGCGGGGTAGACCACGGGGCGGCCGGGCCCGGTGACCGAGCGGACGAGCATCGTGAGCACGTCGTCGCTGCCGTTGCCGGCGAGAATCCACGCCGGGTCGACGTCGAGGGTCTCGGCCGCCGCCTCGCGGAACTCCCGGCTGGAGGGGTCCGGGTAGCGGCGCAGCGCGTCGCCGTCGAGGGCGGCGATCGCGGCCATCGCGCGCGGGCTCGGCGGATACGGGTTCTCGTTGGTGTTCAGCTTGACGACGCGGGCGCCCGGCGGGGGCTGGCGGCCCGGGACGTAGGGCTGGAGGGCGTCGACGGCGGGGCGGAAGAAGGACACGGTGGTCAGACGAGGCGGTCGGGGCGGTGATCGAGACGGCTTTGCCGACCGCGTCCGGGTGCGGCCGGGCTCTGCGGTCTCCTGCGCTCGGCGCGTGGCGAGGTGCTCTCCTTCACCGTCATCAGGGGGCCGTAGTCGCCATGGAGCTGCCGACTGCGCCCGGATGCAGCCCGCCGGCGGCGTCTGTGCCTGGCGCCGGCAGGGTGATTCCCGTCACCATCCCTCAGCGCGTCCAGTCGAAAGCGTGCTCGGCGGTGACGACCCTCGATCCGCCCAGGGCGCTCACGTTGTCGCCGGTCAGGTTCTCGCCGAAGTCTCCGTACCGAAGCCGCACGGCATCCGGCTGGGGGGCCACGGGGAACTGCACGACCACGTCGACGCGGCCCGGGGTCCAGTAGGTGGTGTTGAGGCGCGTCCAGTACACGCCGTCCTGTACCACCGCCGTGCCGTCCGAGAGCAGGTTCTGCGCGGGCCACTCGCCCCGCGGCAGCTCGTTGGCCAGGGCGTGGGTGACCTGCCACGTCACCACCGCGCCGTCCGGCAGATCCGTCTCGCCCTCGATGCGCAACTGTCGCCAGCGCGTCTGGTGGCCGACGGCCAGCACCACCGTCTCCGTGCCGCCGCTGCCGGCGCCGGGCGCGTCCGCGATGCCCTCTCCGGCCGGGGTCGGGGCGCAACTCCCCCACAGGGCGCCGGCCGTGAGGAGGCCCATCGCCGTCCCCGCCGTCCGGGATCGGCCGCGTCGTGCGCCGCGACTGGAGGTCCCGCTGCCGCTGGCCAATCGTCACTCCCGGCTTCGTTGGTACCGCGCGCGGACGATCCGGTCGGGGGCGTCTGGCCCGCCAATCGTCGCCTTCGCCTCCTCCTGGCGCCCAACCAGCCCTGCCGGGAGTCTGCACCGTTCCAACGCCGCAGACTCCCGGGGGCCGCGTCCATCGGCCCTCGGGGCCCGGGAATCCGTGCCAACCGACTCGGCGACCGCGTTTCGGACGTTCGCTTCGGCTCCCGGACCCGGGCATCCGAACCGTCTGCGTACTGTATTCTACGTTGCACGGCACGGCGCACGCATCGGCCGGCCGGAATCCGGAAGATCCATGACCGACCAGCAGGACGACCGCCTCGCGCCGCTTCGGGAGCTCGCCGAGACCCTCGACGACCCCCGCCAGATCGCCCTCGTCTCGGCCGTCGTGGCGATGGTCGAGCAGGACACCGCGCTCGTGCTCGATCAGACGCACGCCGCCCAGGACATCGCGGCGCGGAACCGGGCCGGGGCCTGGATCGGCAATACCGAGCTCGCCGAGATCCTCGACGCCGCGGCCCACCATCTCCGGCGCTACAAGCGGCAGCGCGAGGAGATCGGCGGCATCAAGGCGGCGCTGCAGGCCCGGCTGGACGCCGGGCCGCAGGACCGGCAGTCCCACGAGTCCGCGCCATAGGACGGGGGCGCCGGTTCGCCATCCCGGCGGCCCGCGATGTAAGCCCTGCTGCTTTCGAGCAGCGATGCGCCCCGCCTGCGCCCGGCCAGCGTCGCCTTCGGCTCCGATTGCCGCCCGGCCGCGCCTACCGGCAGTCTGCGCCGTGACCGGTAGACTGCCGGCTGCGTTGTTAGTCGGTTGGATGGCCCGATATGCGCCCTCTCACGCCTTGTCAGGCGGGCGCCTCGGCCCCTTGCCGGCGCCCTCCGGGCGCGGTGCACGACGGGATCCACCACGGGCTGCCGCCGACTGTCCGCTCGATATCGAGCCCCACGAGTCCACGCCGCAGGAACGGAGCGCAGGAGTTCGCACCGGCATCGCTGCCGACGCGTCGACCGGTCGCGCGGTCGCGCCGCCTCAGCCGGAGGTGGAACGGGGAGCCAGACGCGGTCGCAGCGCCGCCACGCGGTCGTCGACCGGCGGATGGGTCGACAGATAGGCGCCCATGCCCTTGCCGCCGGCCGGCTCCAGGGCGCGGAGCCGCTCGAAGAGCCGTAGCGCGCCTTCCGGGTCGAACCCCGCGGCCCGGGTCAGGAGCACCGCCAGGGCGTCCGCCTCGAGCTCCTGCTCGCGGGAGTAGGCGCGCTCCAGCCACTCGAGCCCGATGCGATGCAGCCACGGGGCGATGACCCCGCGCCCCGGCGTCAGGATCGACGCGGCGGAGTAGGCGGTCTGGCGGAGGACCCGCTTGACCGCGTGCCGCCGGATGACGTGGGCCATCTCGTGGGCCACGACGAAGGCGAGCTCGTCCCGGTCGCGCCCGCACAGGTCGGCGAGCGAGGCGGTCAGGAAGATGAAGCCGCCGGGCAGGGCGTAGGCGGTCGGCTGCTCGTCGCCGACCACCCCGACCTCGAACCGGTGGAGCCGGTTGCGGACCACCCCGGCCAGCGCGATAGCCGTCCGGTCGAGCTGCGCCCGCAGGGCGGGGTCCGCCTCGACCCCGCACTTCTCGCGCACCACCGCGGCCATGTCCGCGCCGACCCCGTGCTCCGCTTCGATGGCCTTGTCGTCGTCTCCGGTCAGCGAGTGCCAGACCCAGGTCGCCTTGCGGGCCTTGCGGCCGGCGAGCCGGCCGATGCGGTAGAAGACGCTGCCTTCCGGCTCGCTCACGGCTCGGGGTCGGGGTTGAGGTCCCGATACCGCGCCCAGGCGTCGGCGAGGGAGGCCGGCTCGCACCGGGCCGCGAGGGTCCGGCCGCGGCTCTCCGCCATCAGGTCGTGGCGGCGAAGCTCGACCTCGCAGCCGCCCACGCCCCGGAAGCAGTCGAGGCCGGTCTGCGGGGCGTCGGGGTCCTGCCACTCGGTGCAGTACACCGGGTCGTCGATGGGCTCGCAGCGCTCGGGGGTGGTGTAGCCCGAGTAGTTCGGGAGGGCGCGCACGAAGGCGTTGCAGTCGTCCCGCGAGGGGAACTCGCCCCGCGTGAAGTCGACCTCGCCCCACGGCAGTAGGTTGATGAACGTCGGCTGCGGTCCGGGGTCCGGCTCGGGGGCCTCGGTCGCGGCGGCCACGCCGGGCGCGGCGTCGACAGCGGCGCCGGGTGGCGCGCCGGCCGGTCCGTCTCCGCAGGAGGCCGCCAGCAGCAACGCGAAACCGCCGAGGGCCGGTCGCGCGTGTTTCGAGAGCATGTAACGGCAGTATACGCCGAGTTGGTGCCGGCGAAGTCGCCCCCGGCCGCCGCGTGGGCGCCGGCGGTTGCCCCGACCGTCGTGGAGGTGGGACAATCCCACCCCCATGGCCACGGTGCGAGCCGACGGGAAGAGGCGCGTCGTCGTGCCGGGAGTCAGGCCCGGCGACGTCTTCGACGTTCAGCGGCTGGGAGAGGAACGCTACGTGCTGGTGCGCCTCCACCGTCCCGCCCCGTTGCCGAGGGTGAGCCGTGAGGCGTGTCTCGAGGCCATGTCGCGGTCGCCTCTGAAGGTGACTCTCTCCTGGGACCAGTTGAAGCAGCTTACCCGTGAACCATGACGCTGCTCGACACCAACGTGTTGATATACGCTTCGCAATGCGGATCGGCTCATCACGAGTGGGCGCGAAGCACGGTGGCCGGGGCCGTCGCGGCCGAGGGCGCGGCCATCAACGCCGTTTGCCTGGCCGAGATCTGCGTTGGCGTGACGGATCCCGCGACCGCCGCGGATCTCGTTCGCGACTGGGGTGTCGAGGTGCTCGACGTGCCGGCCGCCGCGGCGGGGCCCTGTGCGGTCGCCTACCGGCGTTACTGCGACCGAAGGCGACGGCAATCCGGCCGGCCGTCGCCGCGAACGCCATTGCCCGACTTCTTCATCGGCGTCCACGCGCAGGTGATGGGCTGGGAGCTGGCCACGGCCGACACCGGCAGGATAGGGACCTACTTCCCATCGGTGCGCCTGATCGCTCCATGAACGGACCGGCGGCAGGGCGCCGACACGGCCGACTCGGCATGCCGGCCTCGCGGGGACTCGCGGGGTGCCGCTTCACCCGGCGGGAGTAGAATGGGGCGATGGAGGTTCTGTGCCGGGCACGGAAGGGGAGCGTCTGACATGACAGTGAGCAAGCTGGCGGTGTTCGCGGGTATGGCCGGGCTGGCGTTCAGCGTGGCCTGTGGCTCGGCTCCGGCCGAGGTCGGGACCGAGGCGGAGTCGGCAGCGGGGCCGCTCGAGCTCTCGGATCTCGTCATGGAGATGCGCGACATGGCGTGGGCCGAGGAGGTCGACGCCGCGCAGGCGCTCATCGAGGGGCAACGGCCGCACCACGATACGTCGTCGCCGCGCTGGCTGCTGGCCGCGTCTTGGCTCGGCCGCGGCGCGGGCTTCGCCGAGCGCTGGGACGTGGCCGAGCGGTACGCGAGCGAGGCCCGCGACGGCAGCGTCGCCCTGCTCGACGAGCGCGATCTCGACGCCGACAGCGAGCTGCCCCTCGCCCTGGGAGCCGGCATCGAGGTGCTGAGCCGCGTCCACGACGCCCGTGGCGACCGCGCGGGCGGCGTCGAGTTCCTGACCGCCGAGCGCGAGCGGTACCGCGGCACGTCCATCGAGACCCGCATCCAGAAGAACGTGCTGCTGCTGAGCCTCGAAGGCGCGCCGTTCCCCGTGCTCGACGTCGAGCACCACCTCGGCACGCCGCTGCCGCCGGCCGAGGACCTGAAGGGGAAGGTGGTCGTGGCGTTCTTCTGGGCCCACTGGTGCCCCGACTGCAAGCGGCAGGTCCCCGTCCTCGAGCAGCTCCACGACGCCTACGCCGACCAGGGCCTGGTCGTCCTCGGTCCGACCCAGCTCTACGGGTACGTGCAGCGCGGCGAGGACGCGACGCCCGAGCAGGAGCTGGCCTACCTGCGCGGCGCCTACCAGGAGCGGTTCCCGATTCCTTCATGGATGAGCGTGCCGGTGAGCCAGACGAACTTCCTGGAGTTCGGCGTCAGCACCACCCCGACCCTCGTCGTCATCGACCGCGAGGGCATCGTGCAGCTCTACAACCCGGGCGACCTCCCCTACGAGGAGTTGGCGCCTCACGTCGAGCGGCTGCTGTAGGGTCACGCGAGGCCCGCGCGCTGAATGCGGCGGGCCTTGCGGGGGCGGCGTTTCGAGGCCGTGCGCCGGCTCGTCGCGGGGGCGCGGCGCGGCGATGAAGGAGAGAAGGATGGCGAAGCGTCTTGTCGGCCCTGTCGCTCTGCTCATGTTGGCCGGAAGTCCCTCGGCCGCCCAGGAGTTCCCCCCGGGCTTCGTCGACCCCGCGCCCCTGCTCGCCGCCGTCGCCGAGGAGATCGGCGAGGCCGACCTGCGCTGCCTCTCGTACTCCGGCAGCGGCGGCTACGCCGGCGCGGTGGGCCAGACGTTCGAGAACGCCGTCAACATCGACTGGCCGCGCATCGGCTCGCTCGACAACTACACGCGCACCATCAACTGGGAGGCGGGCACAAGTGTCGAGACGTTCGACCGCGAGCCGGGCCTCGCGCCCGCGTCGTGGAAGTACGGCCTCGGCTGGCGCAGCGGCACGCCCACCCAGGCCCACACGCGCCAGACGCACGTCACCAACGGCGAGCTCTCGTGGCACATGGACGGCGACGGGCCGCCGGTGGCGGTGCACCCCGAGATCGCCGAGGTCTACCAGCTCGACATGTGGCTGAACCCCCACGGGTTCATCAAGGCCGCCCGCATGCCGGGGGCCAACCCGGTGGCCTTCTGGCGCTGGGAGCAGATCGAGAAGGGCCGCGACGGCAACGTCGTGGCGCCGGTCAAGATGCACGTGGTCGCCATCGAGATGTTCGGGAAGTATCGCGTGGACGCCACCATCAACCCCCAGAACCTGATCCAGCGGCTCAAGACGACCGTGAACATCCCCGCTCTCGGCGACTTCAACATCGAGCACGAGTCCACCAACTTCGTCTCGATCGACGGCGTCAAGTGGCCGACCAACTGGCACTCGCACCAGGGCTGGGACGACAACTGGCAGTTCTACCGCCAGAGCACCGG
>JAJEFC010000375.1 GCA_022820675.1 Vicinamibacteria bacterium
CGGCGTTGGGCCCCTGTCGCTCGCGGCCGAGAACGGCAACGCCGCCGTGGTCCGGATGCTGCTCGCCGCCGGCGCCGACCCCAACGCCGCCATGCGCGGGGGCGAGACCGCGCTCATTACCGCGGCCCGCACCGGCGACGCGGCCACCGTGCGGGCGCTCCTCGCGCGCGGGGCCGACCCCAACGCCCGCGACGACTTCCGCGGCCAGACCGCCCTCATGTGGGCGGCGGCCCGCAACAACGCGGCCGCGGTGCACGCGCTGGCCGAGCTGGGGGCCGACGTGCACGCCCGCACCGAGACGGGCGCGCGGCCGGCCGGCGGCAACCGGCTCTTCTACGCGCCGCCCCCCACCGGCTTCACCGCCCTGACGTTCGCGGCCCGCGGCGGCCACCTCGACGCCCTGCGGGTGCTGCTCGAGGCCGGGGCCGACGTCAACGACACCCTGTCCGACGGCCAGAGCGCCCTGGTCGTGGCCGTCGCCAACGCCAACTGGGCCCTCGCCGACTACATGCTCGACCGCGGGGCCGACCCCAACCTCGCCGGCGCCGGCTGGAACGCCCTCCACCAGCTCGTGCGCACGCGGCGCATGAACACCGGGTTCGGGTTCCCCGGCCCCATTCCCAGCGGCGCCGTCGACAGCATCGACGTGCTGCGCAAGATGATCGCGCTCGGCGGCGACGTCGACGCCCGCATGACCGTCAACGGCATGAAGGACGGCCAGCGCAACCGGCTGAACCGGCTCGGGGCCACCCCCTTCTTCCTCGCCGCCAAGGTCACCGACGTCGAGGCCATGCGGGTGCTCGTCGATGCGGGGGCCGACGCCACCGTCCCCAGCGCCGACGGCACCACCCCGCTGATGGTGGCGGCCGGCGTCGCCATCTGGAACCCCGGCGAGGACGGCGGCTCGCTGCCCGGGCAGGAGGACGAGGTGCTCGAGGCGGTGCGGATGTGCGTCGAGCTCGGCAACCCCGTCAACGCCGCCAACTACCGGGGCATGACCGCCCTGCACGGGGCCGCGTTCCGCGGCGCCAACAACGTCGCCGAGTACCTCGTCGAGCAGGGGGCCGATCTCGACGCCCGCACCGACCTCGGCTACTCGCCCCTCGCCATCGCCGACGGCTTCAGCTACTCCGACTTCTACAAGGCGCAGAAGCACACCGCGGCCCTGCTGCGCGGCCTCATGGAGGCCCGCGGCATCCCCGCCGACGGCGAGGGCCACGTCATCCCCGGCAGCCTGTGCTTCGACTGCCTGCAGACCCGCGGCGACCAGATTGCCGAGCGCGTGCGCTGGGAGGCCGAGCTCGAGGCCGAGTTCAACGCGGGGCAGGAGCCGTAGAGGCGGCGCCGGGCGTGTGGCGTCGGGGCGGACCGAGGATGCCCACCATCGGGTGGCTGCGGAACGACGTGGCGATGCGCTGCAGGAAGGCGGGCCTGTTCAGGTCGGCCATTCGTGAAAATTGAAGGCGACAGTTTCGATTTTTCCCACTCGGACCGGGGCTGTCGAGAGCGGGGGGCGGGCGTCCGTGCCGGCGAGAGCCGGCGCTGAGCCCGAGTGCCGAGGTTCGGTTCACCCCGGCAGCATCGCGAGGAACTCTTCGAGGGGCATCGCCTCGGCGTCGTCGAGCTGCTGCCGGCGGGGGCCGAGGAACACCACGATGCGGCGTTCGACGCGGTCGCTCTGCGCCGCGAGCGAGGCGAGGCCGCGCAGCATGCGCCGGTCGACCCGCCGGGACGCCTTCACCTCGATGCCCCACAGCTCGCGCCCGATCGCCAGCACGAAATCGACCTCGGCGCCGTGCCGGGTCCGGTAGTGGAAGAGCGCCGCCTCGGGCCAGCGCGGGCCCAGCCGGCGGTGCAGCTCGCAGGCCACGAGGTGCTCGAGCAGCACGCCGCGCTCGTCGTCGAGGGGCCGGTCGAGCGGTCTCCGGAGCAGCGCGTTGCGGACCCCCGTGTCGAACAGGAACAGCTTGCCGTGGCGCACCAGGCTCGCCCGGTCCGAGCCGCTCCACGCCGGTACCCGGAACGCGACCAGGGTGTCCTCGAGAATCTCGACGTAGCGGCGCGCGGTCTCGTAGCCGAGGGCCGCGTCCTTGCAGAGGGCGTGCAGGTTGAGGATGCGCCCCGACGACGCCGCGACGAGGTCGAGCAGCCGCGCGAAGGCGCCCACGTTGCGGACCAGGGCCTCGGCCTGCACCTCCTCCCGCAGGTAGGTGTCGGCGTAGCTGCGCAGGTCGGCGGCGCGCGCGGCGGGGTCGGGCTCGGCGTAGATGCCGGGCAGCGTGCCGTGCGCGAGGACGCGGCCGAGGTCCCAGTCGCTCCCGAGCTCGCTCGCCAGCAGGGGATGCAGGTGGTGGACCTGCAGCCGGCCCGGCAGCAGGTTGGCCTGGCCGCGCCGCAGCTTGCGGGCGCTCGACCCCGAGAGCAGGAAGCGGAACCGGGGCGGCCGGCGGTCGAGGAACACCTGGGCGACGTCGAGCAGCGCCGGCACCCGCTGCACCTCGTCGATGAACACCGTCTTCGTCGCCGCCGGCGCGGCCTCCAGCTCGTGCTCGAGCTGCTCGGGGCGGCTCACGTAGTCGCGGAACGCGGCGGGGCTCGCGAGGTTGAGGGCGAGGTCGGGCCGCAACGAGGCGAGCAGCGTCGACTTGCCGACCTGCCGGGGGCCGAGCAGCAACACGCTGCGGGACGTCGACGCGAGGGCGCGGGCGAGCAGGCGTTCGTACATGCGGGTAAAGTTACCGCTATTTTACCTGCATTCAGCGTGAGGCGGGGGGCGCGGACGGCGTGAGTCCCGCGGCGACCAGATTGCCGAGCGCGTGCGGTGGGAGGCCGAGCTCGAGGCTGAGTTCACGCCGTGCGGCAGCCGTAGGGCGGCGGTGCAGGGTCAGACGGGAATCGTCTCCACCCAGTGACGTTCCGTCTCCGCAAGGAGGTTCGCCATCCCCGTGTCGAACGTGGCGAGCCGTCCGCCGTGTCGCGCGGCGAGGTCCAGCAACACCGCGTCGGCGATCTGGCGATAGCCCTGGATGCGCGAGAGAATGCCCGGCGCGAGCGCGGTGACGGAGTGCTCCATGGCCCAGAAGGCATGCGATTCCAGCCGCCGCAGACGGCCCAGCAATGCAATCGCGTCGGTGGCGGTCGGGGACTGCCGGACCGCGGCCGGGTTGCAGGACACGCGCACGAATCCGGCCTCGGTCAGGGGGCAGGTCGCCCAGCCGTTCCGGCGCACGCCGCCGAACCAGGACTTCGCCGCGCCGTGGTGCACGTGGTTGGGCCACGTGAGGGCGATGAGCACGTTGACGTCGAGCAGCCGCGTCACGGCCACTCGCTCAGCGCCTTCCGCACGTCTTCGCTGGTGATCGGCGCCGCGTCCGCGGGGACGGGGAACACCGGGATGCCGTCGTCGGCCCGGTCGCCGGCCCCGGTTCCCCTGAAGCCCCGCCGGGCCAGATCCGACACCGCGCTCCCGAGGCTGACGCCGTGCCGCGCGGCCAGCGCCCGCGCGACCGCCAGCACATCGTCGTCGAGGGTCAAGGTGGTTCGCATGGCCGCATCATAGCATCATGTCATCCGACGGGACTGCGGCCCGGCGCCGGCCCGGCATCCTCCGGCGCCCGGCGTCGCCTGCGGTGCATGCGGCGCGGCCTGACCTCGTGCGACCGCCGCTCGCCCAGCTCCGCCGGCGCGTCGCCGCCCGCC
>JAJEFC010000303.1 GCA_022820675.1 Vicinamibacteria bacterium
AGGCGGACCCACGCCGGCCGGCGCCCCGCCTGCACGTGAACGGCCCCCCGGAGGCGGACCCGCGCCGGCCGGCGCCCCGCCTGCACGTGAACGGCCCCCCGGAGGCGGACCCACGCCGGCCGGCGCCCCGCCTTCATGTGAACAGTCCCTCCAGGGCCTGACCGACGTGGTCTACCGGAACCAGCTCGCAACCCGGTGCGGACACGCCGTCCTCCCGGTCGCCCCTCGGCATGAAGCAGCGGGTGAAGCCCATCTGCGCCGCCTCGCGGACCCGCAGCCCGGGCTGCGTCGTCCCCCGGATCTCTCCCGCCAGCCCGACCTCGCCGAACAGGGCGGCGCCGGCCGGAACCGGCTGGTTGCGCAGGCTCGACGCCACCGCCGCGACCACCGCGAGATCGGCGGCCGGCTCGTGCACCGGAATGCCCCCCGGCACGTTCACGAACACGTCCTCCCCGGCGAGCGACAGCCCCGCCCGCTTCTCGAGCACAGTCAGCAGCAGCGACAGCCGCTGCCGGTCGACGCCGTTCGCGACCCGCTGGGCGTTGCCCCAGACCCCGGCCCCGACGAGCGCCTGCACCTCGACGAGAATGGGCCGCGACCCCTCGAGCGAGCACAGCACCACCGACCCCGGCACCTCCGTCCTGCGCTCCGACAGGAACTGCGCGGACGGGTTGGCCACCGCCCGCAGGCCGCCCCGCGTCATCTCGAACACCCCGACCTCGCTCACCGCCCCGAAGCGGTTCTTCACCGCCCGCACGATCCGGTGCGCGTGATGACGGTCCCCCTCGAAGTGGAGCACGGTGTCGACGACGTGCTCCAGCACCTTGGGGCCCGCGAGGCCGCCGTCCTTCGTCACGTGCCCGACGACGAGGACCGGCACGTTGCGGCCCTTGGCCACGATCAGGAGGCGGTTGGCCGCGTCGCGCACCTGGGCGACGGTGCCCGGGGCGGACTCGAGCTCGACCGAGTACAGCGTCTGGACCGAGTCGACGATGACGAGGTCCGGCGACAACCGCGACACCTCGTCGACCACCCGTTCCAGGCAAGTCTCTGCCAGCACGTGCAGCCGCGGCGGGGCGAGACCGAGGCGCTCTCCCCGCCGGCGCACCTGGTGCGGGGACTCCTCGCCCGAGCAGTAGAGGACGGTCCGCCCCGCCGATGCGACCTCGGCCGCCGCCTGGAGCAGCAGCGTCGACTTCCCGATGCCCGGCTCGCCCCCGAGCAGGACCAGCGATCCCGGCACGAGGCCCCCGCCCAGCACCCGGTCGAGCTCGCTGACCCCGGTCGAGACCCGGTCCGCCTCCGACGCCTCGATGTCGGCGAAGAGCCGCGCGCCCGCCCCCGTGAGGGCCGGCCGCGAGCCGGGGCCGGCCGGTCTCGCGGCGGTCTCCTCGACCAGCGAGTTCCACTCGCCGCAGTCGGGGCACCGGCCCAGCCACTTCCGCGCCTGGGCGCCGCACGACTGGCAGACGAAGATGGTGTTGGGTGACTTCACCGGAGCGACTGCCCGCGTTAGCGATGCCCTCCGCCCGCCCTGCCGGTCGCCGGCGCGTGGCGCTTCGCCCCGGCGCAGCTACCCGACTCGCCCGCAAGATCGCGCCTCCGACCGCCTCCCGGCCAACCTGCCGGGAGTCCGGGCGGTCTACGGCGCGGACTCCCTGGCCGGGTCCGCACCGCCGGCATACGTGCGGACGATCCGGCTCCCCGTCCGACACAGGACCTCGTGCGGCACGGTGCCGAGCTCCGCCGCGATCTCCCCGGCGCCGATGCGCCGGCCCGACTGCTCGCCCACCAGCACCACCTCGTCGCCGGGGGTGACGTCGAGGCCGGTCACGTCGATGGTGATCGAGTCCATCGACACCGCGCCGACCACCGGCGCCCGCCGCCCGCGGACGAGCACCGAGCCGCGGCCCGCCATGCGCACGTCCAGACCGTCCGCGTAGCCGGCCGGCACCACCGCGATGGTCGCCGGGCGATCGACCGGGGCCCGCGCGCCGTAGCCCGTCGTCTCCCCGACCCGCATGCCCTTCACGGCCACCACCCGGCTGCGCATGGTCATCGCCGCCGCCAGCGGGATGGACGCCGCGACCCCGGGAGGAACCAGGCCGTAGAGCAGCAGCCCCGGCCGGACCGCGTCGTACCAGGTGTTGCGATCGCGCAGCAGGGCGGCGCTGTTCGCCGCATGCCTCAGGGGGGGCCGGATTCCCATCGCGGCGAGGCGGCTCAGGGACTCGTAGAAGCGCTCCCGCTGCCTCTCGAACAGCGGATGCGCCGGGTCGTCGGCGGTGGCGAAATGGGTGTAGGCCGCCGCGATCTCGAGCCGGGGGCGGCCAAGCACGTCCTGCATGGTGCGATCGAGGTTGTCGAAGCGGAAACCGAGCCGGTTCATGCCGGTGTCGATCTTGAGGTGGCACGTCACCGTCACGCCTCGCCGCGCCGCCGCGTCGCTCAACGCGCGGGCGGCGAACGGCGACGACACGGTCGGGGTCAACCCGTGGGTGAACACGCCGTCGAGATCGCTGATGCCGAGGGCGCCGAAGACGAGAATCGGGGCCCTGATCCCGCCGTCGCGCAGGGTCACCGCCTCTTCGATGTCGGCGCACGCGAGCATGGCCGCCCCCGCCTGCTCCAGGGCCCGGGCCACGGGGACGGCCCCGTGCCCGTAGGCGTTGGCCTTGACGACCGCGATCACCAGGGGCGTCCTCGGGCCGGACACGTGACGCACCACCGCCGCGTAGTTGGCCCGCACCGCGTCCAGGTCGACCCGGGCGAACGTGGGCCGGACGGCGGCGGCGTCCGGCGCCGGGGGCGGGTCCGGGACCGGGCGGTCAGGACTCGTAGGCATCGGCGGCGAGGCTGGCGAACTTCGTGCACTGCTTGAGGAACGCGAGCCTGACGACTCCCGTCGGCCCGTTCCGCTGCTTGCCGATGATGATCTCGGCGAGGTTCTCGTTCTCCGGGGTCGGGTCGTACTGCTCCTCCCGATAGATGAAGAGGACGAGGTCGGCGTCCTGCTCCAGCGCCCCCGACTCGCGCAGGTCCGAGAGCTGAGGGCGGCGGTCGGACCGGCTCTCGGGGGCGCGGCTCAACTGCGACAGCGCCACCACCGGCACGTCGAGCTCCTTGGCGAGGCCCTTCAGCGACCGCGAGATGGAGGCGAGCTCCTGGGTGCGGTTGTCGAACCGGCCGCGCCCCGTCATGAGCTGCAGGTAGTCGATGACGACGAGGTGCAGCCCGTGCTCGGCCTTCAGCCGGCGCGCCTTCGCCCGCATCTCCAGGACCCCGATGGAGGGGCTGTCGTCGATGAAGACCTTCGCGCGGTCGAGGCGGGTGAGGGCCTCGGCCAGCGCGTCGTAGTCGCGCTGGCCGAGAAAGCCCCCGCGGAACTTGTGCGAGTCGATACCCGCCTCGGTCGTCAGCATGCGCATGAACAACTGCTCCTTGGACATCTCCAGGCTGAAGACGCCGACCGTCATGTCGGTGCTCACGCCGAGATGCTGCGCGATGTTGAGGACGAGGGCGGTCTTGCCCATGGAGGGCCGCGCCGCGACGAGAACGAGGTCCGACGCCTGAAACCCCCGGGTCAGCTTGTCGAGGTCGACGAACCCGCTGGGGACCCCGGTGACGACGCCCTCGCCGGCCTGCAGCTTGTCGATGGTCGTGTGGCTGGACTCAACGAGGTCGTGCAGCGCCACGAACCCGGTGTGGACGCTGTCGTCGGCGATGCGGAAGATGGCCTGCTCCGCCCGGTCGAGCACCGTGTCCGCCCCCCCCTCTCCGGTATGGGCGGTATCGAGGATCTCGTTCGCGGCGAAGATGATCTTCCGGCGCGTCGACTTCTCCTTGACGATTTGGGCGTAGTACTCGACGTGGGTGGAGCGGGGCACCCCGTCCACGAGCCCGGTGATGTACGCCGGCCCGCCGACGCCGTCGAGCTCGCCCGACTGTTCGAGCTCGTTCTTCAGGGTGACGAGATCGATGACCTCGCGCCGCTCGTTGAGGTCGACCATCTTGTCGAAGACGCGGCGATGGGCGTCCCGGAAGAAGTCGTCGGCGTCGATCAGCTCCGCCGCCTGGTTGAACGCGTCGTTGTGGATGAGGATCGCGCCGAGAACGCAACGCTCCGCCTCGAGGTTGTGGGGCAGCGATCGCTCGGCCGGGAAGGAGACGACCTCGGCCATGACATGACCCTCGGGACGAGAAGGAGCGACCGGGGCGGTCCCCCGGCGCGACCCGCCGGGAGCGGGTCGCTACCGCGCACGGCGCCGGCCTGACACCGCAGGGGCGGGCGCTGTTCCAGGCCGGCCGACCGCCGGCGGCCCGGCCGGACCCGGGGCGGAGACGGCGCCATCCCGGTTCGGAGATCCGCCCCCCGGTCGTCCGCCTTGCGTCGTCGCCCCGACCGACCGCGTCCGGACCCGCTCCAGCCCGCCAATCGTCGCCTGCGGCTCCGCTTGGCGCCCAACCAACCCTGCTAGTGCAGTGCCACAGCCAAGAGTTCGGGGACGCGGTGCTGGCAAGTCGTTGACGATGTGACCAATAGGGCCAGTCCGTACCCGAAGATTATGGCGTGACGCAGCACTAGGGCGCAGACTCCGCGGACTCGGGCCCGACGGAAGCGTCCGGCGGCTCCGCGGCCGGCGGCTCCGAGTCAGGCGATGCGTCGTCGCCGGCCGCCTCGTCCTCGGCCCCTTCCTTGACGATGCGAACCGTCACCTCGGCCGTGACCTCGCGGTGGACCTTGATGGCCACCGGGTGCTCGCCGAGGCGCTTCAAGGGCTCGGCGAGCTGAATCTTGCGCCGGTCGATCTCGAACGACTGATCGAGCAGCGACGCCGCGACGTCGGCCGCGGTGACCGATCCGTACAAGGTCTCGGTCTCGCCCACCCGACGCGCGATGACGCAGACCACCTGGTTCAGCCGCGCCGCGAACGCTTCCGCGCTCTCCTTCTCGGCCTGGTCGCGGGCGTCGGCGACGACCCGCTCGCGCTCGACCTGCCGGCGGTTGGCCTCGGTCACCGGCAATGCCAGCCGGCGCGGCAGGAGATAGTTGCGGGCGTAGCCGGGGGCGACCCTCACGACGTCGCCGCGGCGCCCGAGATGATCGACCGGCTCTCTGAGTATGACCTGAACTGCCATGGCTTCACCGCGGGCCCTAGTCGGTCACGTACGGGATCAGGGCCAGTTGCCGCGCGCGCTTGATCGCCGTCTGCAGCTTGCGCTGGTGGGGCGCACAGGTGCCCGACAGGCGCCGGGGCTGTATCTTCCCCCGTTCGGGAATGCTCGCGATCAGCATCCGCACGTCCTTGTAGTCGATGAACGGGACCTTGTCGACGCAGAACCGGCAGACGCGCTTCCGCCGGAACATGCCGCGTCTGGGCCGATCGAACTTGGGTTTGCGGGCGGCGCCGCGATCGTTCTTCATCCTTGCACCTCCGGACGCGCGCCTGACGGCGCGCGGCGAGAATCGTCCCCTCCTGGCTCGCCCAACGTCGGCGGCGGCTCCGCCCGGCCCGCAGCCAGCCGTCCCGGAGCCCGCGTCGTCCTACGACGCGGACTCCCCGCCGCCGGCCGGTTTCTCCGGCTCCGCGGCCGGGGGCGGCTCCGCCGCCGCCTGAGGCTCCGCGGCCGCCTGAGGCTTCGCGGCCGCCTGAGACTCCGCACTCGCCTGAGGCTCCGACGCCGCCTGAGGCTCCACGCTCGCCTGAGGCTCCGACGCCGCCTGAGGCTCCGATGCAGCGGCCGCCGACGCCTCCCCGGCGGGGGCAGGCTCCGCCGCCGGCACATCGCCCGGCGACGACGGCGTCACCGCCGTCTTGGGCCCGCTCTCGGCGGGAGAACCGCCCTCGGCCGGAGACCCGCCCACCGGTTCCGCCGCCAGCGGCGGCGACGGGGCCTTCTCCGGTCCGCGCGCGGCGCGCCGGCGCTCGGCGTCGGCCTTGCGCTTCTCGACCGCCCGTCGGGCCTTGCGCAGATCGTCGTCGACCCGCACCGTGAGATACCGCAGGACGTCGTCGTGGACGCGCATGCGGCGTTCGAGCTCGGTCACCATCGTGCCCGGCCCGCGAATGAGCTGGACGACGTAGATGCCCTCCGTGAAGTTGCCGATGGGGTAGGCGAGCTTGCGGCGTCCCCACAGGTCGGTGTTCTCCACCGCCCCGCCGAGCTTGCCGATCTGGTCCTCCAGATCGCGCTGGAGCGTATCCACCTCGGCGTTGGCGACGGTGGGCGCGAGGACGTACACGAATTCGTATTGTCGATCGCTGGGCATGCGGCTCCTTCTGGACTGACGGCCACCCTGGGGTGGCAAGGAGTGACGGGGCGGGCGCGCCGCCCGGGACTCATGAGATTAGCGGACCGGACACTCGACGTCAACCACGCGGACCGGCGCCGGCCGCCGGATCCCCGCCGTCCGGCTCGGCTTCCCGCCGATTGAACGCATTCATGACGGGGCCGATGCCGGTCTCCACGAACATCTCGACCGCGTCGGCGGCCCGCCGCACGGTGTCGTCCATCTCCGGCCGCTCGGCGCGGGCGAACCGCGACAGGACGCGCCCGGACAGCTTCTGCCTCGGGTCGCCGCGCCCCACCCCGACGCGCAGACGGGAGAACCCCTCCCCGGCGAGGGCCTCGATGATCGAGCGGAGGCCGTTGTGCCCGCCGGACGATCCCTGACGGCGCGCCCGCAACCGGCCGAGGGGCAGATTCACGTCCTCGGTGACGACCAGCAGGTCGCCCGGCTCGACGCGGTAGTAGCGCACCAACGCGCCGACCGCGAACCCGCTGCGGTTCATGTAGGTCAGCGGCTTCGCCAGGAGGACCGCGCCGCGCCCCCCCGGCACCGCCGGGGCGTTGGCGAGCAGGGCGTCGGCGGGAGCGGACCGGAACGCGACGTCCCACCGCCGGGCGGTCTCGTCGACGACCTCGAAGCCGACGTTGTGCCGGGTCCCCCGGTACTGCTCGCCGGGGTTGCCGAGTCCCACGATCAGCTTCACGGCCGTGCTCGAGAGAGGCCCGCGACCGCCGGCGCTCCCGTCAACGGCGGGAGCATCAGCCCTCGGCCTTGCTCCCCTCCTCGGCCTCCGCCTCGCCCTCGGCCTCGGCCTCCGCCTCGCCCTCGTCCTCGGCTTCGAGCCTCGGCGCGATGACGTGGACGATGAGGGTCTCGGGGTCGCTCACCGGCTGCCACGACACGCCCTCGAGGAGGTCCCGGAGACGGACGCCCTGGCCGATCGTCAACGGGGAGACGTCCACCTCGATGTGCTCCGGAATCTCCGACGGCAGGCAGGCGACGGCCACCTCCCGCTGCACGAAGTCGATCAGGCCGCCCTGCACCTTGACCCCTTCCGCCTCGCCCGTCAGCTCGATGCGGACGGTGACGGTGATGACCTTGTCCATGGCCACCCGATAGAAGTCGACGTGCAGAAGCTGGTGCGAGATGGGGTCGACCTGATAGTCCTTGATCAGCACCTTGCTCGAGTCCCCGTCGCCGACGGTGAGGCCGATCAGGGTGTTGGCGCCGGCCTCCGAGTGGAGGACCCGCGACACCTCCTCGGGCTCGACGCTCACCGCGAGCGCCCCCCCCCCGTTCGACCCGCCCGCCTCGCCGTAGACGACGCCGGGAATGCGGCCGCCGCGGCGCAGCCGGCGGGCGAGGTTCTTGCCGCGTTCGGACCGAAGCTCCGCGTTCAACGTGGTTTCCATGAATGACCTGTCTGGCCGGCGGGTCGACCCGCCCGGCCCGCCAACCGTCGCCCCCTGGGGCTCTGCTTGGCGCCCGACCCAACCTCCAGGAGTCCCGCGCCGTTCTACCGCGCACGCTCCCGGCCCGCCAATCGTCGCCCTCGGCTCCGCTTGGCGCCCAACCAATCCGCCGGCGAGTCTGCGCCTCCTCCGCAAGCGGCGCCGTTCCGCCGCGCAGACTCCTGGTCTAGACGAACAGCGACGACACGGACGTCTCCTGGTGAATGCTCTGAATCGCCTTGCCCAGCAACGGGGCGACGGACAGCACCTCGACCCTGTCCGACGCGGCGACCTCCGGCCGGGGGGGAATGGTGTTCGTGACCACCAGCTTCTCGAGCGCCGACCCCTCGATGCGCTCGATCGCCGGCCCCGAGAGCACGCCGTGCACCGCGCACGCGATGACCCGCGCGGCGCCGTTGTCCCGCAGCGCCGACACCGTCTGGACCAGCGTCCCCGCGGTGTCGACGATGTCGTCCTGGATGATGCACACGCGGTCCCGGACCTCGCCGACGACGTGCATCACCTCGGCGCGGCCGTCCTCGGAGCGGCGCTTGTCGATGATCGCGAGGTCCGCCCCGAGCCGCTTGGCGTAGGCCCGCGCACGCTCGACCCCCCCGGCGTCCGGCGACACGATGACCGCGCGCGGATCCTCGTCCTGATGACCGGCCAGGTGCTGCATGAACACCGGCGCGGCGAACAGATGGTCGACCGGGATGTCGAAGAAGCCCTGGATCTGCGCCTTGTGCAGGTCCATCGTGAGCACGCGATTGGCCCCGGCCGCGCACAGCAGGTTCGCGACGAGCTTTGCCGAGATCGGCACGCGGGGCTTGTCCTTCCGGTCCTGCCGCGCGTAGCCGTAGTACGGCATCACGGCGGTGATGCGGGCCGCCGACGACCGCCGGAACGCGTCGATCATGACGCAGAGCTCGACCAGGTGCGCGTCGACGGGGGTGCACGTCGGCTGCAGGATGAACACGTCGGCGCCGCGGATGTTCTCGTCTATCCGGAACGAGACCTCCGTGTCCGCGAACCGCCTCAGGTTCGCGCGACCCAGAGGGCTGCCGAGATAGTCGGCGATCTCCTGCGCCAACCGCGCGTGCGCGCTGCCCGAGAACAGTTTGAGTTGCCCGTTCAACATCGCCGTCGATCCGACCCGGCAGGGCCGTTCACGGGAGGAACGCCGCCGCCGATGACACCGCCGGTTATGGCTGGGGCGGAAGGATTCGAACCTTCGAATACGGGATCCAAAGTCCCGCGCCTTACCACTTGGCCACGCCCCATCAAGCGAAGGCCCGTCCGGCACGCAGCATCAACTGACTACCGCGAACCCGTTATTCTACCCGGGCCGCCTTCCACCCATCAAGGCTCGGCCGTTCCGCGGTCAGACCACGAGCCGGTGCTCGAGCCTGGCTCGGTCCATCGTCCGGGTGACCCGGACCGTCCAGCCCTCCGGCCGGCCGCGCAGACGCCGGGCCGCGCCGAGGGCCGTCCCTCTCTGCTCGAAGAGGCCGAACACGGCGGAGCCGCTGCCGGTCATGCCGGCCCGGCCGGCCCCGGCGTCCGACAGCAGCCCGATCGCGGCGCCGATGGCGGCCCGGCGCCGCGCCACGGGCTCCTCGAGGTCGTTCTGCAGACCGTCGAGGACGAGCGCCGCACCGGCGAACCGCGCCGGCGGCGGGGCCGCCCCGGGCGACGCCCGCCCCCGGCCCCGCGAGGCCCGGTCCTCGTCGAGCCAGCCGTAGGCGGCGGCGGTCGAGACGCCGTACGGGGGGACCGCCACCACCACCCACCGCCGGGCCTGGTCGGCGAGCGGGTAGACGTCGTCGCCCCGCCCCACCCCGAGCGCGGTGCCGCCGACCAGGAAGAAGGGCCCGTCCGCCCCCACCTCGGCGGCCAGCGCGTGGAGCCGGGCCGGGGGCGGGGTCCGTCCCCACAGCAGGCACAAGCCGCGCAGCGCGGCCACCGCGTCGGCGGTCCCGCCCCCCAGCCCCGCCGCGACGGGAATCCGCTTGCGGATGGTCGCCGCGACGCCGCGAACGTCGCCGCCCCCGCCCAGCTCGGTCCAGAGGCGCTGGGCGGCGCGGTGCACGAGGTTGTCCTTCCCCGGAGGTACGCCCGGGGCGGAGCAGCGGATGCGGCAGTCGCCGTCGACGGCCCGCAACGTCAGCGTGTCGTGCAACTCGATGGACTGCAGGATGGTCCGCAGATCGTGGAAGCCGTCGCGGCGCCGGCCGCCGACCCGCAGATCGAGGTTGATCTTGGCGAAGGCCCGCAGCGTCACCCGCCGGAGGCGTCGGGGAGCCGGCAGGGCGCTCATGTCGGTTCGTCCGGAACCTCCAGCGGACCCGCTCCGCGCAACTCCTCGAGGGTCGCCGGCGCGACGTCCGGGGGAACGGCGAGGGAGAACGCCTCGGAGCCGAGCGTCACGTTGAGGCTGACCTGCGACAGCCGGGCCGTCAGATCGGTGAGGGGCTCCCCCCCGCCGTTTCCCGCGGGGGGGGACGAGACGCGCACCAGCCGCGGGAGGCGGCGGCGGAACTCGCCGTACTCGACCGTCAACCCGTCCCGCGTGCCCGCCACCAGGTGGTGCTCGCCCTCGATCTCGCGCAGCCACGCGACCGCGCCGCCGGCCAGGTCGACGGCGATCCAGTCACCGAGCCGCCGCCCCGCGACAGGCCGCGGATCGGGCACGAGGCAGCCGGTCAGCACCGCCCGCAGATCGTCCGGCCCGAACGGGATGCCGGTCAGGCTCGCGAAGAGCTCGGGGGCCGGCACCCCGGTCACGACCCGGGCCTCCCGGGTCAGCCACAGGGTGGCGTCCCGCGGCGACGCCACGAGGTAGAACACCGGCGCGCCGAACGGGGCCAGTCCCTCGAGCCGCATCGACGCGGGCTCGGCCAGCCCGGCCCGGACCCGCCCCCTCAGCGCGGCGCCGCCGCCGCGGCCGCTGAGCCGGATCAGGGTCTCGACGGACCGCACGCTCCGGCATTCCGAAACCACCGCGCCGAAGAGGCGTTCGAAGCCGGGATAGGGGGTGCCGGGTCCGTCCGGCAGGACCAGCCGGGTCGAAGCGCAGCCGGCGGCCACCGCGGCGGCGGAGCAGACCCAGAGGACGCGAAGACCGCTCATCGTTCGCCGCAACCGTTCGACCCGCCGGCGGGGCGCCCGTCGCCCGAGGCCGAGCCCGCCCATCGCCGCCTTCGGCTCCGGCGGACGCCCGACCGATGCCGCGGGAGCCCGCGCCGCTCTACGGCACAGACTCCCGGCAGCCGTGTGAAAGTCCCCGCCGCATCCGAGCCGCGATGCATCCCGCGCCTCGTTGGACCAGTGTCCCGGCCGTGAAGCTCGTGAAGTCTCTGAATCGCGGCAAATGTCCGTAAACACGGGAGAAACGCCGCCGAAACCGTTCCGCGAACCACGGTTCGGGACACCAGGCGCACGCGGCGCACCACCCCCGTGCGGCTAGCGGTTCGGGTCGAGGCGGGCCCGCGCGTCGCGAATCTTGGCTTCCAGGGCCGTCGCGTCGACCCCCTCGCGATCGCCGGCGAGGGCGCGCTCCCATGCGTCGATGGCTTCCGCGTAGCGTTCGAAGCGGAACAGCAGGTCGCCCATGTGGTCCTGCACCACGGAATTCCGCGGCAGTTGATCGCTGGCCGCGCGTAGCGGCGACTCGGCGAGCTCCAGCTCGTCCTGTTTGAAGTAGGCCCACCCGAGGCTGTCGAGATAGGCCCCGTTGTGGGGGTCGAGCTCGAGGGCGCGGCGGATGAGGTCGACCGACTCGTCGAGCCGCTCGCCCCGCTCGGCCAGCATGTAGCCCAGGTAGTTGAGCGTCTGCGCGTCGTCGGGGTCCTGCTCGAGCACGCGCCGGAAGGCGCCCTCCGCCTCCTCGAACCGCCGGCCGCGCTCGAAGACGGCGCCGAGCTGGAACAGGATCAGGGTGTTGTCGGGAAACCGTTCCTCGGCCGCCCGCAGGACGCCCACCGCCTCGTCGACCCGGTCGTGCTGGCTGTAGAGCCCGGCCAGCGCCACGTGCGCGATGGGCTCGTTCTCGTAGCGCGCACGCGCCCGCTCGAGCAACGAGACCGCGTCGTCGACCGACCCGCGGGCGGACAGCACCTGGGCGTCGAGCCGCATCAGGGCGAGATTGTCGCGCCGCGGGCTCCGGATCTCGGCCACCAGCTCGCCCGCCTCGTCGAGGCGCCCCGCTTCGAGATAAACCTGAACGAGCTGCGCCTGCAGCCCCAGGTTGGACGGCACGAGCTCGAGGGCGTCGGCCAGGGACTCGGCGGCGCCGTCGAGGTCTCCGCCGTTCTGCCGGGCGAAGCCCAACTGTTGCAGGAGCACCGCCAACTGGCGGGGCTCGACGCCGCCCGCCCGCGCCCGCTGCACCACCGGGGCCAGGACCTCCGCCATCTCGCGGTAGCGCCGCTTGCCGCCGAGGGCCCGGGACAGCAGGTAGGCGCCGCGCAGCTCGTCCGGCTCGAGCTCGACCACCCGCCGGGCCGCGGCCTCGGCGGCGTCGAAGTCGCCGGCCTCGAGCTCGAGGGCGGCCAGCCGATACCAGCCCTCGGGGTCGCGGGGCCTGAGCTGGACGAGCTCCACGAGCACCTCGACGGCCCGGGCGG